>JAKEIB010000259.1 GCA_022614705.1 Planctomycetota bacterium
GCTCGTCGCAAAAAATCTGACACATTGACTCGTTGAGAATCCCTTAAATCCAGGTGTTTGCGAGCTTCTTGATGTGGCAGATTTATTCGGACGGTCCATAAGGGAACAGCGGAAGCGCCCCGCTTTCGGGCTGGCGATGTTCCAGCGCCCAGTCCGCGCCGACCCGGGCTAGCCGCAGCGCCTCGGCGCTTTGCGGGCCGTTGTTCTCGACATGCGCCAGGAAGGCCCAAGTAAGACTGTTGATCGTGATGCAGGGGTAGCTGATGGGGTGGCTGGGGGTCGCAGCCCAGATCCAAGCAGGCAGGCCCGGCTCACGGTAGGGAACGGAGGCGTGATCGGCTTCATGAATCAGGTAGGCGATGTTACGGTCGGCGGCGGCGGCCCAGTTGGCCGCGGGTTCGTTGAACCCTGCGAAGTCCGGCGCCTTGACGCGGTCTCTGGTTTCCGAGCGGATCACGTTGTCCGACTGGTCCACCCATTCAATGGTCAGCGAGAATTTCTTCGTTCTCAGCTCGCGCCAGATTTCGGCCAAATTGAGCATGGGCGTCTTGGCCCGGACCGTCCAGCTTTGATCGCCCTGGCGAACCACGGCGCGGTATTCCACAGTTCCCGGAATCGGCAACAGTCGGAAAACCGGCGCATCGATGAATTGCCAACTGTAGGCGTTCCAACTGGTGATCTGGCTCGCGGGAGGAGCTATTGAAATCGCCGGCCATGCGGGGCCGATGCCGGGCTTGCTACGCGCCAATTGGGCCTTGGCGATCGGGTTCTCGGGATCAGCCTGCGCGTGGGCGGTCGGAACGACGGTGGTGAGCGCAAGCAACAAGAATAGAGGGATAGAGCTGTTCATGAGGGCAAGGTAGTGGCACGTTAATGCTGGCGTGACACGTAGACGAGTCTCTCCGATCGAAGATTCGCCGGGGCGAAGACTCGAATCGGCAGCCTCGGAGAGACTGCCCCACGTGTCATCCCAGGTGGGATGCTCCAGTAGTCTGCGTGTGCTTCGTCTGCAACGTTGGGGGGGCAAAGGGACATTCTGCATTTTATCGTCCTTGCGCCGTCGGGTACGGGATCAGTGCTAAAGCATGTCGCAATTTTTCACGCCCGGCTGGTTGAACGTACCGCTCGCTAGGGCGAGCCCTTGGCGCCTGCACCGCCGCGTCGCGAACGCGAGTCGCTCGGCCAAGGATATTCGCGCCGACCGGCGGTCGCTTGCACGGGCCCCGCAGGCAATTCCTTCTGCCATGCCAACACCCTCGACGCCAACCGCTCGACCACCTCGGGTTCCCGTTCGGCTTCGTTGGATAGCTCCGTCGGATCGCGCGGAATGTCGTACAGCTCCAGGCGGCTACGGTTAGGGTTCATCAACAGTTTCCACCGACCGTCGCGAATCGCCACCATGGGGCTATGGTGAAACACCTCTCCTGCAATCCCGAAACGCCACTCCCACATGAGTGGCTTGGCACGGGTTCGTGACTGGCCCAACATCACGTCGCCGACGTCTTCGCCGTCGAGTGCATGGGTGCTTGGAATCGTAGCGCCCGCCAGCCGGCACACAGTCGGCAGCCAGTCGACACCGGCAATCACGCTTTCGTTTTCGACGCGCTCGGCCGGCACGTGCCCCGGCCAGCAGACGATGCCTGGCACCCGCACGCCCCCTTCATACAGGCTTCGCTTGCGGCCCCGAAACGGGCCGGCGCTGCCGATCCCGCTGTGGCCGGCGTTGCCGACGTGAATGTCCTCCGGACCGTTGTCGCTCGAGAAGAAGATCAACGTCTGGCTGGTGAGGCCGAGCTTCTCCAATCCCGCCATCAGCCGGCCGATTTGCGTGTCCAAATCGGTCACCGAGGCGTAGAAGATTTCGGCCGCGCTGCGATGCGGAAAATCTTCGCCGCCAGAGCGGAATCGCACGTAGGGCTTCATTTGCTCGTCGGTTGGACGAAGCGTGGCGTGCGGGACCAGCGTCCAAATCTGCAAGTAGAATGGCTGGTCTTTGTTTTGCTCGATAAAGCGCAGCCCCTCGTCGACGAACAACGCGGTAGAGCGCGCCCGAAAGTGCGGATCGTCCGTGGGCCCGTTGGGCCCGTCGCGCTCGCCCGTGCCGACGAAGTCGAAGCCATATCGTTCGGTCGCCGGCCCGCCAGCGTTGTTGCCCAAGTGCCACTTGCCAATGTGTGCCGTGGCATAGCCGGCTCGCTTCAGCAAGCGTGCCACGTTGGGCACGTCGGGATCGAGCCAGTTGCTCATCCCGCGGGCTTCGTTCTGTTCGCGCGTAGCGTAATGCCCGTGGATCCGATGCCGGGCCGGAAACTGGCCGGTGAACAGCGCGCAGCGGCTCGGCGAACAGACCGACCCGTTCATGTAGCAGTGCGTAAACTGCGTGCCGTGCTTGGCCAAGCGATCGAGATTGGGAGTCTTCAGGTGCGGATGCCCGTAGCAGCCCAGATCGCCCCAGCCCAGATCGTCGGCCAAGATCAGGACGATATTCGGCCGCTCGGCCGCCGGACTACCGGCCGAACAGAGACCTAGGATCGCGGCGACAATTGACAGTGTCTCTATTGTTTTTTTCATCCGACTTTTCCTCTAGGGACTGAGCCTGAAGTCGATCCAGACCCACAATCGCCATGATTGTAACAACGCGCCCCCACACCGCGTCTGTCCGAAACGACAACCTGGTCGCAAGTATACTGCATTGGCGAGTATCGGACGTGTTAAACGCGTCCCATTCTCACGAGACGGATGGAACCGTAAATCCGGCGGCAGCCAAGGCGGCCGCGTAGTCATGCTCGTAATTCAGATTTTCGAGGGTCGAAAGTTGCGGATCAACGGCACGCAAGTCGTCGACCGGTATCTCCCGCGTGCGCACTTCATCGAACAGGAACCGTGGCCGCAGGCGATCGGCATCGAGAAGTTTTTGAATGTGCGGAAGCACCGCGGGACGGTAAACGGCGGCTAATGGGTGGTGGTGTTGGCCATCAAATGGCACGGCGATGCCGAAGTCTCCCAGCAGCGTGAACATTCGATCAACGAATGCCGGCACAAGCAGCGGAACGTCGCAGCCTGTTGCATAAGCGGCATCCGCTCGATCGGCCACCGCACTAAGGCCTGTTGCCAACCCTTCCAAAGGGCCGCGGTATTCGCGCTCGTCGCGCACTACCTGCACGCCGACCGGCAGTTCGGGTAACGCCTGATTCGCCGCGGCGACGACAACCATATTCTCGAGCGGCACCGCTTCGCCGATCAATCGCACGACGCGTTGCAGCATGACCTCCGGCCCGAACGGCAACGTCGCCTTATCGCGGCCCATGCGGCTCGATTTGCCGCCGCAAAGTATGATGGCTCCCTTTCGCATATTGACCGACTAAATCCACAAAACATAGCTGATCGAAAAAATCTCTCGCAGGGGCGCAGAGGTCACGGAGGGAGAACACTAATCAACACTCATCATCGCTGATCGCAACTATCAGCGCCGATTAGCGCCAATTAGTGTTCTACGATCGTCGAACTTTTCATGATAAACGAAGTCTCCGCGTCCTCTGCGCCTCTGCGTGAGCACGCTTTGACCAAACTAACGATTACGTTAGCGGCCCGGTTCACTTGCCGTGCGAGCCTTACTCATCTTATGATCGTAAAACTATGTCGATCAAGCTGATCTATCGCGGCCAAACCTCGGTGCCGGTTGAAATCGAAGGATTCATTCCCGATTGGGCGTGCGACAAATCGCTGGCCGAGATCGAACGGTTCGAGATCTTCCACGGCAACCGCAAAATTCCGCTGGTCGAAATGTTTGCGGTTTCCGGCGATCCCGCCGACAAACGATTCGACTTTGATGGCAACCTATCGGGCGTGCATTGGATCGGCGCGCAAATGCGCAGCGGCCAGATCTACGTCCACGGTCCGGCTGGCCGGCACATCGGCAGCGAAATGCGCGGCGGCGAAATTCATATCGAAGGCGACGTCGGCGGCTGGGTCGGCTGCGAGATGCGACACGGCCTGATCCACGTCCACGGAGACGCGGGCCACCTGGTCGGCGCCGCCTATCGCGGCTCCGCCAAAGGAATGTTGGGCGGAACGATTATCATCGACGGCAACGCCGGCAACGAAATCGGCCTCTCCATGCAGCAGGGCGTCATCGCCATCGGCGGCCAGGCCGGCGACATGCTCGGTTTCAACATGACCGACGGCACGATCCTCGTCCTGGGCGACTCGGGCATCCGCGCCGGCGCCGGCATGCACGGCGGCACGATCGCCCTGCTCGGCCCCACGCCGCCGCCCGTCCTGCCAAGCTTCCGCTTCAAGCACACGTCGCAGCCCGAATCGCTAGCGACCGTTTTCCGCGAACTGTGCGACAAGGGTCTGCGTTTGGACGACTCGCAAGTGCCGGCCGAAGTCGATGTCTACATTGGCGACTTAGTCGCAGACGGCAGCGGTGAAATTTACCTGCGGCATCTCAACTCGCCCTGACGCTGCCACGATTCGCTCGTGGTAGCAAGGTAGGTCAGGCTTTGCCTGACAATATCGCGGGCCATCGTCAGGCACAGCCTGACCTACGCACTCGTGGTACAATGTGAATATGAGGACCAAGACGCATACAGAGCAGACGCCGCGCTGGTATCGCGGCGCCGACGTACCGAAGTCGGTCATCCGCCGCTTCGCGCGCGAGGTCGCCGAGCAATTCCATCCCGAAAAGATCATCCTGTTCGGCTCGCACGCCTACGGCAAGCCGCACATCGACAGCGACGTCGACATCCTCGTCATCATGCCCTGCCGCAACGAACTCGATCAGGCGTACAAATTACGTCTCGCCGTCTCGGCTCCCTTTCCGCTGGACATCATTGTTCGCAAGCCGCATAACATGAAGTGGCGCCTGGCCGAGGGGGACTGGTTCCTAAGGGAAATCGTGGCGAAAGGTAAAGTGCTCTATGAAGCGCCTGACGGCAGAATGGGTGCGAAAAGCCGAAGGCGACTTCCTGGCGGCAAGAACGCTCGCCCGCCAAAGTCTTCCTCTGCATGACGCAGTCTGCTTCCACTGCCAACAATGCGCCGAAAAATATCTTAAGGCGCTACTTCAGGAATCAGGTGCTCCAGTGCCGCGGACGCACGAATTGGTGGCACTGCATTCGGTCGTCGCTCCCCATTATCGACTTCGTGGCCTACTGCGCGGCCTCAAATTTCTCACCGACTTTGCCGTGGAGTTCCGCTACCCGCCAGTCCGCGCCACGAAGCGCCAGGCGACCTCCGCACTCCGCTGGGCCACCATAATCCGCGACGCCTGCCGCCAGCGGCTAAAACTTTGATCCGGGCGCAATCAAACGCCGTGGCGTATCGCCGCCATTTGCGCGTTGTCGCCTTGCTTGCGGTCAGCTACAATTCACGCAAAGTGTACCACCGAGCGCCATGAAACAGCGACCACTACAACCTGAACCAGAACTCGTCGGTGCCGAATACGGCGGAAAGTGGATCGCTTGGGATGACGACGGCCTCAAGATTGTGGCCAGCGGCGAAACTCTGGAACAAGTGCGCGAGCAAGCTCAAAGCGCTGGCGTGAAACTCCCTGGTTTGGAATTCGTACCACCGTCTGACCGTGCCTTCGTAGGCGGTGTATGAATTTTGACTACCGCCGATTTCTTGTGGAGCTCTTCGACGGCGAGCCGCTGAGCGAAATCTATCGGCCGATCGTCCCCATTCTGGTCCACGGCCCGCGCGACTCTCTGCTCGTTCGCCCAATCCTGGATAGCGGCGCTGACTTCACGCTCCTTCCTCTGTCGGTCGCGAATGCAACGGGCGTCGAGCTCGTCATGGATCGCATCGGCACCGTTGGCGGTATCGAAGGAGGTTCGCTGGTCACTTACCCGGGCGAAGTCGTGCTCGAACTGAACGACGGCACGCAGAGCTACCGTTGGCCGACGACCGTCCGATTTGCCGCCGGCAACAACATGCTGATCGGCCATCTGGGATGTCTCGAGTTCTTTATCGCGACGCTCGATCACCACAACCACACGTTTTCGTTAGAGCCAAACGCGATCTATCCCGGCCAATAATGAACATGTAAATGTCCGGTCGCGGGTCGATCTCGAAAAGTTCGCAATATCGCGCAGCCACGCGTGCGCGAGGTGAGCCAAGTGGCGTAGCAAAGTAGCCCCGAGAAAAAGGCTTCGCAACTCCTCCACTGCCGCTCTACTGCACTGCTGCACTCCCTCCTTCCCGCCCCTGCCCCTTGCTCCCCGCTCCGAGCTCCCTGCCCAATCATCCGCACCAAGCCCGAAAAGCCCCGCCCCACCGTGACCGCCTGACGCGCGTGGCATGTCCACTGCTCTGAGAGGCTGTCCGGAAACTAAACCCCGGGAATTGCAGGGTTATTTGGTGCTAGCAAACAAACGCGGGCTCTTGATTTTGTAGGGTCTGACGAAATCGA
>JAKEIB010000260.1 GCA_022614705.1 Planctomycetota bacterium
AGCGAGGGATCTATGGCGGCCGAACGCGGCGATCTCGACGCATTCCGGAGTCGAAGCGTTTATCCTTAGAGCAAATTGTCGCATGGGGGAAAACGCACTTTCGACGGCATCGAATCTACCCCAATCGCGACTCCGGTCAGATAGCCGGCTCAGGTGGCTTGAAATGGAGCACGGTCGATTCTGCCTTGAAGAGCGGCAGCCGCGGCCTACCGGGAGGCCGTTCGCTGGCCCGGCTTTTTGGCAGCAGACGCGTACGAAAGTGGGAAGAGGTACGGCAGCAACCTGCAACAGCTACACGAATGGTAGGTGATCCCAGAAACTCGGTAACGCGCGAAGCAGCTAATTGATCATTGTGCGGCGACGGATACGCTCGCGGTTTACAAATGATTCGTAGTCACTTGGTGTGTCTATGCCGCGCGTGGCCTCGTCCATGATGCCGACTGCAATGCTGTGCCCAGCGTCCAAGACGCGCAGCTGCTCCAGGCTTTCGACGCATTCGATCGGGGCACGAGGCAGCGTTGCAAAGTGGAGCAGAAATTCACGGCGATAGGCGTAGATTCCGATGTGTTGATGGTAGGTCGGGGGCTTGGCCGCCAGCAGCGAATCGCTCCACTCCCGCGCGAACGAATGGGTGCGCGACTGAAGTAAATCGCTTGCCCACGACCACTAAATACGACTTTGACGCAACCTGGATCAAACAGCCTTTCCTTCTCTCGTATCGGTGCCGCCAATGTGCTCATCACGGTCCTTTCATCGCGCTCCAAAAGCTCGACTGCTAGGTCGATCCCGGCGCCCGATAGCTCCGGTTCGTCACCCTGTACATTGACGAAAATCTGGAAATCCGAGAACCGGCTGGCGATTTCAGCCACGCGATCAGTGCCGCAGGCGCAATATGGGTTGGTTAACTCGGCGCGTCCGCCAAAGCTATGCACTGCTGCCGCGATCTCGTCGCAATCGGCCGCGACAATCACGCCTGACGGTTTTCTGGCCATTGTGCATGCATCATACGTATGCCGAATCAGCGGCCGACCTGTCTAGTCCAAAAGCAGCTTTCGTGGAAGACGAGTTGAGCCAAGGCGTCCCGGAATGACGACCATGCTCTGTGGCACTTGGCTCATTTCTGCGTTCATGAGAAAAGCCTACATAAGCACGCGTCGAGGTTAGCAAGTGCCCACTCTCGTAAGGAACTGCAACCGGTTGCCTCGGCGAATCGTGTCACAAATGAATTCGCGACTTCCTGAGAACAACCACGTAACGATGTGTGGCGCCTGTGAAGAGGCCGTGCCGAACGACATCAGTCTGTATTGCCAAGTGTCTTGCAACTAGCGTCCGCAGTCGCAATTCAATTGTCTGTTTCGTTGGCCAATTCAAACCGGCGACTTAGACCGGACTTACGGACGCAGATTTCGACACGTTCCTCCGAAGCCTCAAAAGTAAATCACCTTGGCAATGGCGAGATCTGCGGCGAGCGAACATTCTTAAGTCGCCAGCCGCCGCGCAGCCCTAACTTCAATGCCCATGCCAAATACTTCGTCCGTTCCATCAAAGGCGACTGTCTCGATCGCATGATCCGCTTCCAGAATCCGCTCCGCCGCGCTGTACATCAATACGTCGCCCATTACCGCACTAAGAAACTATCTCAAAACGCGGTTAGGCGGTGAGTCGCCACAGTCGTCGATACCAAAGTAATGCGCACGCAAACTGAATTAGCCCGAGGTAGTTTTCCGCTCGCTTCCTATAGCGGACGAGAATCCCGCGGCATTTGCGGAGCCAAGCCAGCGTTCGTTCGACAACCCAGCGCCGCGGTTTGCGCCGGCCCGGACGCCGTGGCTGAGTTGTCTTGCGAATCGTGGGGATGTGAGGCACGTACTCGAACTGTTCGACGGCCTCGCGGGCGGTCGGTGTGTCGTAGCCTTTATCCAGACACAGATGCTGCTCACCGTCGGGACGTTCGACTACCGCACTGTGCAGCAGGTCTTCCAGGCACCGTGAATCGTGCCAGTTGGCCGGAGCACTGGCCACACCTAACGGCCCGCCGTCGCCTTCGACGAGTAGATTGGTTTTCGTGCCATTTTTCGCCCGATCCGTCGGATTGGGGCCGACATCTGCCCCCCAAAACGCGCCTTGCCCAAGGAGCCATCGGCGGCTTGCCACTTCCACTCGACGCCTCGCAGTTCGTCGCACCGCTCGATCAGCGTCGCCCAGATCTTCTCGAACACTCCGTGCTCGCACCATCGCTGAAACCAGCGGTGGACGCTCGAATCGTCGCCAAACTGTCGCGGCAGCTTGTTCCACTGGCAGCCCGACCGCATCACGTAAATGATCCCGTTGATGCAGCGCCGCCAACACACCGTAGAGCGACCCGTCCGCTTTCGCGGCCAGAAGTCCTTGAGCATTGGTTCGATCAGCGACCACAGTTCGTCGTCTACTTCCCAAATCGTGTCCAATTCAACGACCTTCCGTGTCATCCTGCACCTCCTTGCGTCGTGCAAGGAGTTGTCTAACCGAGGCTCAGCAATCCACCAAGATCAGTTTTGAGATAGTCTCTAAGCGGAACCATCTGGGGCTGGACAACCGCCTTATCGATCCCGACGACTCGGTGGGCGCGACCGCAGGTGAGAATCATCTGCCGCGAGTGCCTGGGCGGCCTCCGCACGCATACGATCTTCGCGCTGACTGAGCATGATTACCCAGGGCTCCCCCTCTACGCCCACTCGCCCCGCATCTGTTGAAAATACCCAGCTCCTGCCAACTCTCGCCTTCTCACTGTTTTCCGCTTCGCGCCGCGAGCCTAAATCGACTGGACGCCCATCGACTTTGCTCGGCACCTTGCCGTTCCGACCCAGGGCTTACGCATCGATTTTAGATGGGGATGAAAGCCTGTTGTCCTGGTAAACCAAGGGTGTGTTGACGAACCCTTTTTTTCCAGGAGCAACAGGCATGAACAGTGTAATCTCGTCGCC
>JAKEIB010000261.1 GCA_022614705.1 Planctomycetota bacterium
ACCGTGAGCAATCCCAACGGCGGAAACGCCGCGTGCCGCGACACGAATCGAACCGCGTGCTTGAGACTCCAAAACGTCATCGGAGTCTGCGGAGAGATGAGCAGAATGTTCATCGCAACCATGCCTCCCAGGCAATCGGCAATGCCTAATGCGCGTCGCAAAACCTCCGCAACACCCGCGCTGGCGAAGGGTGCGATTCCCAGCAAGTTACCCGCCGCCTAGTCAAATTTCCAGGGGGGGTCCATAAAGCCGCCCCTCGGCCATGAGCTCGGGGCCGAATGGCGACCGCTGGTCGCGGGTTGTGGCAATTTGCGTGGATTGTTCCGCGACCACCGGTCGCGGCTTTATGGACCTAGACATCCGCCGCTACCTGATCGTAAAACTTGACGAAATCGTCCTTCTCACTGCTGGCGCGGAACTGCATGGCCGCACGAGGGTGCAGATTCATCTGCCCCGTGATGTTGTACGGCACCAAAGGGCCCCATTCCACGGTGGTCTTGAGCGGCTCAATGTGGTGCTGCAACAACCCTATTATCGGCCGCAGCCGAAATTTCGGGTTCCGCAGAAAGCCGAGCAACAGCTCCATGTGGCAGTTCCCGGCCCCGCGACCCAGGCCGCCCATCGTCGCGTCGACCCGGTTCGCGCCCAGAATGATCGCCTCGATCGTGTTGGCGAACGCGAGTTGAATGTTGTTGTGCGCGTGCATGCCGATTTCCTTGCCGGTGCCCGCCATCGCCTCGGCGTACTTCTTGTAAAGTCGATCGACCTGTTCGCGGTATAGGTGCCCAAAGCTATCGACGATGACCATCACCTGCGCCGGCGTCGGCTTGATTGCCTGTAGCACGGTGTCGATCTCGACATCTTCGATGTTCGTCACGGCCATCAAATTGGCACTCGTTTCGTACCCGAGCCCGTGACAGTGCTCGATCATCTCCACCGCCTCGGACACCTGGTGTGCGTAGAACGCGACGCGGACCATGTCGAGCTTGCTCTCATTTCGCGGCACGATCTGCTCGCGCCAATCGCTCTTGCCGGCGTCGGCCATCACCGCGAGTTTTAATCCGGTGCGGTCCGCGTCGTGATCGGCGAAAATGCGATTCAACAAATCCTCATCGCAGAACCGCCACGGCCCAAACTGCTCGCGCGGGTGCAGCCGCGGCGAGTTCTTGTAACCCACCTCCATGTAGTCGACGCCGGCCGCCACGCACGCATCGTATACCGCGCGCACCAACTCCTCGCTGAACTGATGGTTATTGATCAGCCCGCCGTCGCGTATCGTGCAATCCAAAACCTTCAACTCAGGCCGGTAAGTAATCCAGGGAGCGGTTTCCACCATGCTGTACCTCAAGATAAAAAAACGTTAACCCATCCGGCGTTGACACGCTTCATGCGCGACGCCGTACCTTCATCAAAAAGATAGCATACTGGGCCACAATGTCCCACTCACGGCGGCCCGGCCGCGAATTGCGGCCGTTGCACTCGATATGCTAATGTAGATACTGTCGTTGAGAAGGTTCCAGCACGCAATACTCGCATCCGGTTTGAGGCAAAATGAAGACGATGATGACTCGAACATTTCTGGCTCACCGGATGTCGCGGCTCGCAATCGTTGCCGCGATCACAGGTACGGTTTCTTTCGCGGAGTGCGCCCGGGCCAAGGAACCGGCCGCGCCAACGACGCCGGGCCTTGCCGCTGAAGCCCCGGCCGATGGCCCCTCGGTGAAAGTCGACGGCGGCTACATGGTCCCCTACACCGAAAAGATTCCCGGCACGGACATCACGTTTGAAATGGTCCCCGTCCCCGGCGGCGAGTTCGTGATGGGTAGCCCGCCGACCGAGGCCGAGCGGGCCGACGACGAGGGGCCGCAGGTGCGCGTGAAGGTCGAGCCTTTCTGGATCGGCAAGTGCGAAGTCACTTGGGGCGAGTACAAGTCCTTCATGGCCATGTACGATGCGTTCAAGAAATTGCAGATGCTGTCCGCCAATGGCGCCCCGGATGACGGCGACGCGGCTGCGGACAAAAAGTTGCGCGTCGTGAAAATGCACGCCTGGAATGGCAAGGTCGAAGACGAATGGAAAGTCGATGCCGTGACCGCTCCCACGCCGCTCTACGATTCGACATTCACCTACAGCGCCGGCGAAGAGCCGAATCAACCGGCCGTCACCATCACGCCCTTCGCGGCCAAGCAATACACCAAGTGGCTCAGCGGCATTACGGGCAACGACTACCGCCTGCCCTCGGAAGCCGAGTGGGAATACGCGGCTCGCGCCGGTTCAACAACCGCCTACTCCTTTGGCGACGACGCCTCCCAACTTCAGGACTACGCCTGGATCGAGGACAACGCTGATTTCCAAACACACCCGGTCGGCACGAAGAAGCCCAACGCTTGGGGTCTGTGCGACATGCACGGCAACGCGGCCGAGTGGACGCTCGACGAGTATGCGCCCGACGCTTACGCCAAACTCGGCGCCGATACGGTGGACGCCAAGACAATCGTGCGCTCGCCGACCAAGGTCTATCCGCGCGTGATTCGCGGCGGCAGTTGGTACGAGCAGGCCCCCGCCGCACGCAGCGCCGCCCGCCACAAGTCCGAAGAACGAGAGTGGAAAATCTCCGACCCAAACATTCCCAAGAGCCCTTGGTGGTACACGGAAGAGGCGGCCATGGCCGTGGGAATGCGCGTCATGCGGCCGCTCAAGCCGCTGTCGGCCGATGAGAAGAAGCAAGTTTGGGAGGCCGACGTCGACGACATCCGCGAAGACGTCGCGGCGCGCCTCCGCGAAGGCCGCGGCGCTCTGGGCATGGCCGACGAAACGCTGCCCGACGCCGTCCAGGCGGCCGAGGAATTGGACAAAACTTCCAAGCCCTAACGGCTTCCTGGCCGCTTGCGGCTTAGCTGCCGCAAACCCCACATTTCCGGGCCGTTTGTCCACTTCCGCGTTCCCGGAACCCTCTTACGCGACCGGTTTTCGGCTCCCGCTCCCGAAAAACCCCCTTCTCTCGCTGTAACACCCAAAAAGCCCCCCGTAAGAGCATGTGGGCCAAGAGCAAGCACGGTGGCCCACCACTCACAAATTGACTCTCACGGGAGCCTCCGATGTACAGCCAACTCACCATATCGCGTCCGACCGAACGTATTTCCCTCACCGAAGAACAAGCCAATTTTTTCACCCACGGCCTCGGCATGATCCTCAGCGCCTTTGGCGCCGCCCTGATGTATCAAGTCCTCGGCACCGACGACATTAAGCGCACGATCGGTTGCGCAGTGTACGTCGCCAGCCTGATCGGCGTTTACACGATGTCGACCCTGTCGCACAGCTTCGAGAACCCCCGCCTCCGTTCATTCTTCCGCGCCCTCGACCAAGGCACGATCTACCTGCTGATCGCCGGAACCTACACGCCGTTCGCGATGGCCTACCTGCACACGACGGGTTGGTGGATTGTCCTCGGCCTGGTGTGGGCCGTCGCCATCGGCGGGTTCCTGTCGAAGGTTTGGTTCACGCACCGGGTCGAATCCGTTTCCATGTGGCCCTGCGTGATCCTCGGCGCCATGCCGCTCACGTCGATCCCAACGCTACTGGGAGTGGTCTCTATCGCCGCGTTGTGGTGGATGGTGATCGGCATCGCCTGCTACATCATCGGCCTGTGGTTCTGGCTCAACGACAGCCGCGGCCGCCACTTCCACGCCGTCTGGCACCTGCTCGTGATCGCCGGCAGTACGTTCCACTTCATGGGCATCCTGCTATTCGTCGTCATGGTATAAAATAAGCAGACAAGCCTTAAACTGCTGACCCCAAATGAGCGAGCCGGGGCGTCCTCGCCCCCGTCGGGGCGGTGGACCGCCCGGCTCGCTTTCGATGTACCTTCGATGACCGAACCGCTCGCGACGCACGATTTCGGCAATGGAGGGCTCGACGCGGCCATCGAGTTCTTCCGCCGCACACGAAGTGAGCTGCGCACCCTGCGACTGGTTCGCATCTCGACCGATTGGGTGCAACTTTACGACGTGAACGGCGACTACTTCGAATTGCGCGGCCTTGGCTATCCGGATAAGGACATTATTCCCGTGCTGAAATCATTTGACACGCCGTTCAATCCTGAGGCCATTCATGTTCCAATAGCAGCTCCATACAAGGAATTCAAAACCGGCCGCCGCTATCCTTGGGCGGCCGATCGAGTCATGTAAGAAGACACGGAGTGCCACAAGAAACACGAAAAACGCGAAAAGTCATCAGAAAGCTCAGCGTGTGTCATTCTGAGCGAAGCGCAGCGTAGCGAAGAATCTCGTGGGGCAACGGAGATCCTTCGGTCGCCGAGCCTCCCTCAGGATGACAAGTCGCCGAGCCTCCCTCAGGATGACAACCAGACGAGTCTCCCCCAGCGCGCGTCATCCTGAGCAAAGCGAAGCCTTGTCGTTTTCGTGTTTTTTGTGGCTATGGAAGGTGAATCATGAAAATCGCCATCGGTTCCGATCACGCCGGATTTCGATACAAGGAATTGCTCAAGGCGCATCTGGCAAAGCTCGGCCACGACGTAAAAGATTTCGGCACGCATTCCACGGAGTCCGTCGACTATCCACTCTTCATCCGTCCCGTCGCCGCAGCCGTAAGCCGCGGCGATTTCGAACGCGGCATCGTCCTCGGCGGCTCCGGCAACGGCGAAGCGATCGTCGCCAACCGCATCCCCGGCATCCGCTGCACACTCTGCTGGAACGTCGAGTCAGCACGCCTGGCCCGCGCCCACAACAACGCCAACGTGCTGTCCATCGGCGAGCGCATGGTCTCCGGCGACGAAGCCATCGCCATCCTCAACACCTGGCTGGCAACCCCCTTCGACGGCGGCCGACACCAACGCCGAATCGAATTGATCGACAAGCCGTGACGCCTGCGGCGCGCCGCTCATCCACACTAAGGCGGCGCGCGTTCTTCGATCGCCCTGAAAGGGCAAAAGATAATAGCCCAGGGCGAAGCGCAGCGCAGCCCTGGGTACAAGTCGTTACCCATGAATCGAAAGCCCTGAAAGGGCGACAGAGCCTCGCTTAACGCGCGCCGTATTGACCTACATTGTGCTCGGTCGACTAGGTTTCGCACTCAATCCCTCTTACGCTCCATAAACCAGCCTACGCGTGCGATTCGCTTCGCGGATGAAATACCGTTTCTTCATCGCCGACGCCATCACTAAATCCACTCGTTGCCCAAACAAACTGGAGAGCGCATCCCGAAACGCAAAGTAATCCCGCAGCCAAGGCCCAAGCTCCTGACCCGCGCGGAACTCGACAATGAAGTCCATGTCGCTCGTTCGCGGATCAAACCCTTCGCCGCTCGCCGCCGACCCAAACACCTCCAGCCGCGCGACGCCAAACCGCTCGCAAAGTTCCGAAATCTCAGCCCGCCGTTCGCTAATCGCGGAAACCGTAGAAAGACCTCGCGCCCAATTCTAATGTACACCCCGGCGAGTTTCGATGCCCAACGCCCTATAAGTACGAAAGATAATAGCCGGGGAAGCAAACGCTGCCTTGGGACCATTGTTTCTGCTCAGTTTCGCAACGCGACTAGATGATTTGACATGCGGCAGCGTCAGCGTTAGTTTAGCCAACACCACTCATCATGTTGACAGTGCAAACTGCTGTGCCTGTGGCGCGCGAACTAACTAATTGAAGGAAACAACGAATTAATGTCGGCCGTTGAGGAAAAGGCCGTGCTCGCTGCGTTGCGGAAGTTCGCCGACACGGTAACGGCCAAGATGACAAGCCTTACCGTTGGTGAACCGGAAGATCAGTTACGCGCGCCATTCGAGGTTTTTATGACCGAAGTCGGTCAGGCCCTCGGCCGCAGGGTCGTTTGCACGGGCGAAACTAGGCTTGCCGACCGTCTCGGGAAACCTGACTATGCCGTTCATGCGACGAAGATACTCGCCGGTTATGTTGAACTGAAAGCTCCCGGACTAGGTGCAAACCCCGCTAGCTTTAGAGGCCGCAATCGCGACCAATGGAAACGCTTTTCAGCAATTCCCAACCTAATTTACTGTGATGGAAACGATTGGGGGTTGTATCACGACGGCGAATCCATCCGGCCGATCGTGCGACTATCCGGTGACATCTCTACGGATGGAAAGAAAGCCGTCAGTGCGAAAGATGCAGCCGCCTTGTTGGGGCTGTTAACGGACTTTCTTTCGTGGCAGCCGATCATTCCGACAACGAGCAAAGGCGAGATCGACCTGAGAGGGCTGGCCAAACTACTGGCCCCCTTGTGTTGGAAGCACTACTGGCCCCCTTGTGTTGGAAGCTTCGAGCGGATGTAGCCGAAGCGGTCAAAGATCCCGAATCGCCACTGGTTCAGCTGGCGAAAGACTGGCGGCAGCTCTTATTCCCGGACGCGAGTGACGAGCGATTTGCTGACTCCTACGCTCAAACCGTCACGTTTGCATTGTTGCTGGCTCGCAGTGAAGGAGCCGATCCACTTACCTTGGCGACCGCCCAGGCAGCGCTCCTCGCCGAACACACACTCCTGTCTCGAGCGCTTCAGGTTCTCACTGACCCTAACGCGCAGGCTGAGATTTCTGCTTCTTTAGACTTGTTGATCCGGGTCATCGGAGCAGTACCGTCGTCCGCCCTTAAAGGTCCCGAAGACCCCTGGCTCTACTTCTACGAAGATTTCCTTGCGGTCTACGACCCAAGGCTCCGGAAAGACATCGGCGCCTATTACACACCTGT
Organism: Planctomycetota bacterium; assembly: GCA_022614705.1. Lineage (GTDB taxonomy): Bacteria > Planctomycetota > Planctomycetia > Pirellulales > Lacipirellulaceae > JABDGM01. The sequence goes on from JAKEIB010000261.1 coordinate 6,714, forward strand.
TGAAGTAGTGCGTGCCCAGGTTCGCTTGATCGACGATCTACTTACGAACCGCTTAGGCAAGCCTCTTGGCTTCGCTGATCGCGGCGTAGTGACGCTGGATCCGGCGGTAGGTACTGGTACATACCTTTTGGGTGTCATCCAACATGCGTTGGAGAAGGTCGAGTCTCGGGAAGGTCCCGGCGCAGTCGCCGGACAAGCAACCACCTTGGGCCGAAATATTTATGGCTTCGAGATTCTTGTCGGACCATTCGCCGTTTCCGAGCTTCGAATTAGCCGAGCGCTCGAAGATAAAGGAGCCGAGTTGCCGTCCGACGGAACCCATATTTATTTGACGGACACTCTGGAAAGTCCGCACACCACGCCGCCTCAACTTCCGCTGTACCTGAAACCAATCTCCGACCAACACGCAAAGGCACTCCAAGTCAAAGACAACGTGCCGGTGATCATTTGCTTGGGCAATCCGCCTTATGATCGGCACGAAGCCGCGGACCCAAACAACCTTGCCCGCACTGGCGGATGGGTGCGATATGGCGATCCGCTGCCGACGCCCAAAGCAGGCAGAACGAAAAAAGCCAAGGGCAAGATTCGAGACGCTGACGCTGTCGCCAGGTCTGTAATGAAAGAGAGGGAGTTGCAGTCGATCCTCTACAAATCATTTTTGAAACCCGCAATCGACGCGGGCCACGGTGGCGACCTGAAGAACGCATACAACTTGTATGTGTACTTTTGGCGTTGGGCATTGTGGAAGGTTTTCGAACGCACCGCTGCGACGGGTCCCGGAGTGGTAAGTTATATCAGCGCATCAAGCTATTTAGACGGCGATGCCTTTTCTGGAATGCGCGAGCACATGCGCCGTTTGTGCGATGAAATCTGGATTATCGACCTCGGCGGCGAAGGGAGAGGCACACGAAAAACCGAAAACGTCTTTGCGATTCAGACACCAGTCGCTGTTGCCATTTCCGCGTGCTACGGAAAGCCGGACAACGCCACGCCCGCAAAGGTCTGGTACGCGACGATCGATGGTACACGCGCTCGTAAATTGCAGGCACTAGATAGCATCCAAGACTTCTCTTCCCTCAAGTGGCAAAAGTGCCCTACCGGTTGGCACGCGCCGTTCCGCCCGGCTGGTAAAGGCAAGTATTTTGAATGGTCTTTGCTGACAGACTTGTTCCCGTGGCAGCATTCGGGCGTCAAAGCTGGTCGTACTTGGGTAATTTCCCCGGACCAAGCCACGCTTGAACGACGTTGGTGCGAGTTGTGTAAAGCGGATAGCGATAAGCGCGCTGCCCTATTTAAGAATTCGCCAACCGGCCAGAAAGCGCACTTCGCACCCCTGCAACTGCCCCCGTCCAAGCAGAAACTGAAGCCTATTTCCGAGCAGCCAAGGAATGCACCCGCTCCCAAAGTAGTGCGATATGCGTATCGGTCCTTTGACCGGCAGTGCATCTTTGCCGATGCACGAATGCTCGATCGGCCAGGCCCGGACCTGTGGGCTGCACATAGCGAGGCACAGCTTTATCTGTCAACGTTGTTAAATCACCCTCTGGGAAATGGACCCGCAATCACAGCTGCGATTGACATGCCCGATTTGCATTACTTCCGCGGGTCATATGGCGCGAAGGAGATTGTTCCTTTGTATCGCGACGCAGGTTGTTTGGAACCCAATCTCCGGCCCGGGCTGATGGAAGCACTGACGAAGAATTACAAAAGGAAGGTGACGGCCGAGGTTTTTTTGGCCTATATCTACGGCTTGCTGGCTCAACCAGCATTCACGCAATCTTACGCTAAGGAACTTAGCACACGCGAATTGCGCGTGCCGATCACCAGTGACGCGGTTTTGTTTGCAAAGGTCAGCGACATCGGGGCAAAACTGCTTTGGCTTCACACGTATGGTCAGCGTTACGTGCCGAAGGGCCGACAGCGTGGCCATATCCCAAAGGGCGAAGCTCGTTGCACAAAACCAATCCCCGGCAGTGCGGCAAAGTATCCCGAGAAGTACGAATACGAAGACGCGTCAAAAACGCTGCATGTAGGCGTCGGCGCCTTTTCGCCGGTCGACTTGGAAGTATACAATTTCGAAGTCTCCGGGCTGAAAGTGGTCCAGTCGTGGCTGGGTTATCGAATGAGGAAGCCCAAAGGAAAGAAGTCGTCTCCGCTTGATGATATCTTACCGGAGAAATGGACCGGCGACTTTACAACGGAGTTATGGCCCATCGCAATAAATCTGCAACATTGGCCTGGACAAGTACATAATATCATGGGACAAGGCGCGCGCCATGAGCGTAGGCGCCTATTCGACGT
>JAKEIB010000262.1 GCA_022614705.1 Planctomycetota bacterium
GGAGCGGCAGACTGCCTGGTGAAGCCGGTGAACTCGGCGGACCTGCGATCGGCCGTGTCGCGATTGTTTCACGCGAACGCGGGCGTTGGCGGTGGCTCAGATTCCGCGAGCGAAGCGCCCGACAGGGATGAAAATCGTCCGAGCATCGATATTCCTCCCGGCACGTCGCTCGAGGATCTGGAACGCGCCGCCGTCGAGCAGGCGCTGGCGCAGCATCACGGCAACCGCACCCACGCGGCGAAGACGTTGGGCATTTCGGTGCGAACGCTGCAGCGCAAGCTCAAGGCGTGGGGCATGCCGGTGGTGTCGCTGCAGACGGTGCACGGTACGAGCAACAACTTCCTGTATATGCAACACCACGACGTTCACACGCTGCCCCCTTTCAGCGCACATTGTCGGTGAAGTGAAGTGGCCAGGCCTGGAATGTGCTCGGCATGGAAAGCATGTGGAGTCTTTTTTCTGCAGTCCGTGCCGCCGAACCCACGGGCGTTTTTCACGATGACGTTAGCCGTTGCGCGAATTGAATTCGCAGCGGCGTAGCGGCGTAGCGGCCGCCGCTAAACCCCGCTGACCACCCGGGCCGGCGGCGCGCTGAACTCAGTTACACCCGACTAGGGCGTCTGCGTCCATAAAAAAAGCTCGGCGAAGCATTGCTCCGCCGAGCCTTCTGTGTGATCGCTCTGATCGATGGCCCCGACTTTTCAGGGCGATGCCAACGTTGCGTTAAGCAACCGGTGGCCGTACCCGCGGCACTATCAGGCTGATGATGAACAGCACCAGGAACACGAAAAACAATACCTGAGCGATATAGCTTGCCGTGCCTGCCAGTCCACCAAAACCCAGCACCGCGGCGATCAATGCGATCACCAAAAACGTAAGTGCCCAACTCAACATGCTGCACCTTCCCTTTCCGAAGTGGGTTCGATTACTTGATCCGCGCACGTGGCCGACCGCGTGATACGGCCGGATGCACGGTCCAACATTCCTGGGGTTTCTAGGATGCAATCGTCGTGCCAGAGCCGGCAGATTGTCGCGACGCGGTGTTTTCGGGCACAAAAAATGGCTGGAAATTAGCCGGAATCATACGCCCGGCGAAACGCGGCCGTAGACGTGGTGCCAATTTGTCCACCTTTTGACCAGAGTGGTAACTCGTCATCCGCCCGACGGCGCGGCCACAATTATCGCTCGGCACGACGATTGCTTCATTACTTCACGTCGGCACGACGGTCGTCGTTTCAATTGCCAGTCACATACCGTATTGAATAGGAGTTTGCCATGCGTGTTTTAATCATCCTTGCGGCGTTGGTGCTGCTATTTGCCGTGGCGGGCTGGATCACGTTCAGTAAGGACTCGGGCCGCTCGAGCATCAATCTTGAGACCGACGAAATTCGCGAAGACACCGGCCAGATAATGCACGAGGGATCGGAGCTGCTTAAGAACGCCGAGGAGGAAGTGTCTCCGGACGGCGCGACGAATAGACCGCCCGCGACCGAGGCTCCCTGACTAACGCTGCTGCCAACGTCCGTGGGAGGCCTCGCTGAGGCCGATGGCGGTAACAATCGTGAGTAAAATTGGCGTCGGAGACGCCTTCCACAATTGGCCAGGGCTGTTTTCAATAGAGCAACGCGGTCGTCGTCGCAATGACAACTGGTTACTGTTCGGCTGTCAATTCCGAACCGTTGCGCGTTACCAATCGCGCGAACTCGCGGATGTCGATGTTGTCGTTGATCCATTTCACGGAGCCGTCGCCCATGCAGAAGTTGGCGCCGCTTGGGTGGAACGAGTACGGCTCGCCCAAATGTGACGGATATCACATCACTTGCGGATAATCACTTGCCTGTCGTTGCGACGAATCAAGCGTTGATACAAGCCCATCTGTTCCATCTCGGTCATGACCAGTGATGTCGCGCCGGCTTGATTGAACTGGATTTCTTCGTCAATGAACTCCACGTGTCCATCGGCAAAGACAAATAGGGCGCCGCCGGGGTGATTGCTGCTGAAGCCGCGCCGGGCATCCTCGCCGAGAGCGTTGATCTTTACATCGGAAATCCCAAAGACCTGTCGCAGTCCTAAATCGCCGTCGCTGTTGTAATCTCGCACGCCGATCCACACACCGCCCCAATCTTCGGACCGCCGTTCGCCGACGAGGATCGTATTGCTGGTACCGTCGGTCACGCTTGCCTCGGTGCAATTGCTGCCGGGCCAGAGCAAGCCGAACGAATCGGCTCGATAATTCGATTGCTTTTCGGCGAAAGTTATAAAACGCGTACCGTGATTGCCAATATAATTCGACTTCGCTGCATGGGTGTCGCCATATTTTGCGCCGGCGAACGGACGATTGTCGTTCAATTCATAGCCGGTATCGGAAGGGCAGCGAAACGACGGCAGGGGCACCTGCGCCAAGTCGCGCCCAACTGGCGTTTGCATTACGTCGTGCAACTGGCCCATCGGCAACGTGAGACGGTTGTAAAGCGCCCGCTGCTGCAGATGAGGAAGCAGCGAAGTGGCCCAACCGAAACCCGCGACACCGGTCGGATCACCGTCGCTTTTGGAAGCGGCGACTCCGAGTGGATACTTTCCCATGTGAAGTTCGTATTCGTGAAACGCAAGGCCAATCTGCTTCAAGTTGTTCGTGCAATGCGCGCGGCGCGACGACTCGCGCGCGGACTGGACCGCGGGGATGAGCAGCCCGACCAGCACGCCGATGATGGAAATCGTTACCAACAATTCCACTAGGGTGAAGCCGCGGCCGCACGCACTTTCCGGGCGACGCGGCATAGGATGGATAGTCATGGTGTGCATTCCTCATGACGAACTCGAAATGACGAAAGTGGAGTAACGAAACAAATCACTCAACATTCGTCGACTCCTCGTATTAATTGACAATCGCAATCGGCGGGATATCTGTCGGTCCGCCATTGACATTCACTTTGATCGGCGACGTTTTTGCGCTGGTGTACTTCTGCGGAATTACATTTGACCCAGCGCCGCCAAGCTTTTCGTCGTACTTGAACCACTCGACCGTCGCCACGTACTCGCCGTGTGGGGCGCCGTCACCAGGTTCATACGAGGTAATGGTAAATGTTCCGTCGTCTTTGACGGTGCCGGTGGGGGCCACGTCACTGGTGTCGGAGGTGCTCACGGCATGCAGCACGACTGTCGCGCCGACGGGAGGTCGACCTTTGTATGTCACCTTCCCCGAGACGGGGAACACTGGCACGCGCTTTTCCGCGCAACCGCCCAGCACGGGGAGCAACAGCCAAATTGCAAGTATTGACAGTCGGCCTAAAGATGCCGTGCGCAAAGGCCGCCGGTTCCGAGCGTTGTCGCTAGGAGAATCCAACTGTATGTGAGAATGACTACCCGACATGGTACACAATCCTATGGCTTGTAATTTGGATAGAATGTTAAGAACGTGCCGGCAACCAGGCGACGTCCATTCTTGGTGGTTGCCGGCACACAAGACTTCACCAACTGGCGGCTTAGAAGGCCTGATCCAGGAGTGGCTCCTTGTACTTGTCGACGGTTCCGTCGTTGTTGGTGTCCTCGCCGCCGGAACCATTGCGGGTTACAAGTGCCGCGATGATGCCGATGTGGGTTCCTTCGTCGAGAAACTTCACGGAGCCGTCTCCTAAGACGACATTGATGCCGCCCCGATGGAACGCATAAGGCTGGCTCGTGCCGTCGGTCCCGTAGGGCGCAGGATAGCCAGTGGCGCCATACGTTTCCGCGCCCACGTCGTAACCGTTGGTGCGACCGAAGTACACGCCTGGAATGACGGTGCCGGTCGCGTTGGAGCCCGCGAACAGGACATCGGTCGCCGCTCGGCACCAGCCGCCGCCGTTGACGCGATGGATGGCCGGATCGGTGCCGACCACAGCGCCGCGACGATAGACGAGTGGCCGCCCGGCCGACTCGAACACGGCGATTGTGTTCGAAAGGCCGTCGGTGACATCACCAAACGCGACGGACGCGTTCTTGGGCATGAACCCGTTGGTGGGTTTGGCCGCTGTCGACGCGACCGCTGTACTACCTTGAATGGTGAGCACCGGATCTATCCCAGCGTAGTTGTAATAAGTGGGATAAGCCGCAGCGACCGGTGAAGGTAACCGCGGGTCGACGCCGAGCGATGAGCCGTAATCGCTGAGAGCTACAAGCGGTACCCAAGGCACGCCGGGGCCGGCGCCGTCAACACTGTGGTCCATGATGGAGCGATTCGTGGCCGACGACGGGCATTCGTAGATTGCGATCCGCTTGCTTGTTACCGGCACATTCTTCGGATCGCTCCAATTGACGGTCTGGTCATACAGGTCCCATAAATCCGAACGCTCGATATACGGCAACAGATAGACCAGAGTGCCGATGCGGACGGTGCTGGCTGCCGTGGGGCGGCCACTCGCGGGTAACTTCTTCTTTGCATCGTGGAAATTGTGGATCCCGATGCCGATCTGCTTCAAATTGTTCTGGCATTGCGACCGTCGCGACGCTTCCCGCGCGGCTTGAATTGCCGGCATCAGCAGGGCGACTAACACGCCGATGATGGCGATTACCACCAGCAGCTCAACCAAGGTAAAGCCGTGTCGCATTGCCGGCTTCGCATTTGAGTCCAAAACGTTCATGACTACCTCCAAGTGAAAAAGGAAACTGCGGATTCTGTAAACTTAGTTTTCGACGGGGGCACCCGCGGAGCGTGCCAGGATGTCTTCCAGCGACTCGGTTAGCACGGGTAGCTGCTTGAGATGCTGACGAACGGCTTCCGAATTTGTTTCGTCCGCACCGCGACGGGTAGGGGAAGGCACGGGCTCCTCGGCCTCGTCGTTCCGGCGCGCGGACGCCTCGGCGATGCTGATTTTGTCGTCGACGAGGCGGACGCCAGCCACGTGACGCGTCACGGCGATAATCAGGTGCCGGTCGTAAGCAGTCGGCACTTCGCCACGTAATGTTACGGTGCCGTTCCGCGCGGCCACATTAATGTCGTGCCAGGTAATTCTCGGACGGGTTGCGAAGGCAATGCCAATGCGCATGGTGAGATCAGCGTCATTCGA
>JAKEIB010000263.1 GCA_022614705.1 Planctomycetota bacterium
ACGCGAAGCAACGCGGACCGCTCCAGCCAACGACCGCACCCGACCGCCATCCCACGCACCCGACAAGCCAATCTTCCCGCGCTGTGAGAAATGCGGGCTAGTTGGCTGGAACGCCGATAAAAGAATTCTGTAGCTGGGGTCTGCGACCCCGGCGGTCCCTGGAAGCCGGCCTCTTTGAGGCCGGCTACAGCGGTCCCCGGAAGCCGGCCGAGGCCAGCTACAGCAGTGAAACTTCGCCTCCCTCGCATAGGACTTTGGGGTAGCCGTGTAATGCGACTGCGCCTATCATTGTGAGTCCGAACAGCTTACTGAAACTATTTCTCAACATTTGTGCGGGCGGCTCGCCGATCGTTGGGAATCACCAACTTTCGTACGGAACAGAAGAAGATGAACGATCAGGAGACGATCTCATTACAAACGGCGCCATCATCGAATGGGCGACTCAAACACAGCAAGGGACATCCAACCGGCAACACCAGGATTGATGCGCCGAATACAGTCCCCGCGATTGCTGGTCCGGGCGCCGGCGTGACGGAGCTAGTGAATCGCGGCATCGATTGGCCGGTCGTGGTGTGGATTGCCTTGGTTCACCTGCTCGCGCTGGTCGCGCCGTTCTTCTTCAGTTGGCAGGGACTCTTGGCCTGCGCTGTTTTGATCCTGCTCACAGGCTCGGTGGGCGTGTGCATGGGTTATCACCGTTGTCTCACGCACGGCAGTTTCAAAACGTATCGCCCGGTCCGCTGGTTGCTGGCGTTCTTGGGCGGCATGAGCGGCGAAGGCTCGGCGCTCACTTGGGTGGCCAATCATCGCAAGCATCATTTCTTCAGCGACAAGGCAGGCGACCCGCATTCGCCGCGCGACGGCGCGTGGTGGAGCCACATGCTGTGGTTCTTTCCGAACTTCGGGCAGCGCTGGCATCGCGAGCTCGTCGAAAAGTACGCGCCCGATATCATGAAGGACAAGATGATGGTGGCGATTCACCATCTGTTCCTGCCGTCGCACGTCGCGACGGGCATCGCGCTGTTCCTCGTCGGCTACTTCGCGACGCCGATCGGCCTGGGCGGCTGGCGCGCCGGTCTATCACTCGTGGTTTGGGGTCTTGGTGTTCGCATGGTGTACGTGCTGCACGTGACCTGGATGATCAACTCCGTGACACACATGTGGGGCACGCGCCGCTACGAAACGACCGACGACAGCCGCAACCTGTGGTGGGTCGGCCTGTTGGCGTTCGGCGAGGGTTGGCACAACAACCACCACGCGTACCAGCGCGTCGCCAGCCAGGGTCACCGCTGGTGGGAAATCGACACGACCTACTACCTCATCTGGCTGATGGAAAAAGTCGGGCTGGCGTGGGATGTGGTGCGGCTGCGGGACATCCCGAAGGGCACGCGGCCGGCGTAGTAGGTGCCGCGAGCCGAGCGGCACTTTCTGGCGATCAATCCCCGTTGTGCGCGGGTCTCCCGACCCCGCACTGTAGTGACCGAAGGTCTCACTGGCCGGCGGCTTCACGGACTGGAACACATCCACACGCGCGCTGGAGACCTGCGGTCAACCGAAGTGCGAGGTCGGGAGACCCGCGCACAACGCCCCTGGCTTTTTCGGTATGCCAGGTTTTGTCCAAACTCATTTGAAAATCGTTTTTCACGGGACAAAAGGACAAAACTCGCCACGGCCCGTGTTGCCGCACGCCGTAACCACGCAACCAATAACGGCTTGCGATACTTGCCCTGCCGGCTGCCGACGTAGTTTTGTCCATTGTGTCCAAATCCAGCACGCCCTTTCGGCGACACAGGACAAAACCTTGCTGCCGGCTTTTGTGCATATCGCGACGGTGGCGCGTTCACGAAGTACGCTACGCCGCAAAAAGTAGGTTGCCAAAGACCGAGCGTATTCAAACGTTCACTGGCATAGCACCTCGCGCGGCCAATTTCAACAACGATTTCTGGCCGGCCACTCGGGTGCCAGCGCTTCGCGGAATGTTGGGGGCCTAGGCTCCAGCTCGGCAAAGGCCTCCGCTTACTCGTTACATACTTGTTACGTGGCCGTGTGGGGGCCGCGGATAGAATCGATCGGGTTTCTGCCGCGCGTAATAGGAGATTAACAATGCCCAGTCGAGCTTGTATTTATTCGAGTGTGGTCGCGATATTTGCTGCTGCCACCTGTATTGCGAAGACTTCGTTTTGTCAGCCGGCTGTGTCTAGCGTCTCGTCCGCAAACAGCGGTATTGAGCGGCTCGTCGTCCACGAATGGGGAACGTTTACCAGTTTTCAGGACGAACAAGGCGACGCGATTGCAGGCATCAATGGAGATGACGAGCCGGTGCCGAAATTTGTGCACCGTATCTCGGATTTCTTACTGCTCGGCCCCCAAGCGAGTATCCCCGTCCTGTCTCAGGGCGCACCTCACTGTCATCCGCACGTGACGATGCGGCTAGAAACCCCAGTCGTCTACTTTCATCCTAGCCCGGGCATGAACCTTCCATTAACTGTCGATGTCGAAGTCGGCTTCCACTCTGGCTGGCTGAGCGAATACTACCCGGATGCCGAAGTGGAGGCGCCAGGCGTGAAAGGGCAGATGTCGTTTGGGCCGATCCGGCGGGAAACAGTGGGAAGCCTGCGATGGAAAGACGTCCAAGTCGGCACGAACACGGCCGGTCGTGAAACGAATGCAGCCGATTGGCTTGCCCCACGTGCCGTAGAAGCGGCGGGTGTCACATCGGCTAATGGCGAGAGCGAGCGATTCCTGTTTTATCGCGGTGTCGGCCGTGTTGAGTCGCCGCTTCGCGTGTCTCGAGACGTGCCGGAGAATTCGCTGACTTTGAGTGTTGACTTCCCGGCTGCATGGCAAGATCGGCGACCGCCAATCTTGGTGCGAAAAATTTGGCTCGTTGAGGTTCATGACGATAAAGCCTGTGCTTTCCGCGTTATACCGGGATTCGAAGTTCCTAACGGCGTCGAGCCGCGCGTCGTTGGCACCGTTCGCGACAAGTTCGACGACTCAGAGTTTCACGTCGACAATGTCGCGAAACTGCGCGCATCATTGCGTTCAGTTTTGATCGAGGACGGGTTGTATGCGGACGAAGCAGATGCGTTGCTCAACACCTGGAAGCTTTCCTATTTTGAAAGCCCTGGCTTGCGGCTGTTCTACCTGGTGCCCCGAGCCTGGACTGATCATGTGCTACCGATGCGATTTTCTGTTGAAACGGAGTTGGTGCGCACGATGGTTGGTCGCATTGAGATCGTGACGCCCGAACAGCGGCAACTTCTCCGGCAGATATCGGGGGGGCCCGCATCCGATCCCGAATGGCGTCGCAATTCACTCTTGAGCGCGGCAAGCTCACAAGCAGAACCAAACGATTTCCGCGCGTATCGGCAGCTTGGACGCTTTCGCAACGCACTGGTATTGGACGAGTTGAAACGCCGGCCGAGCAAGGAATTGCAAGCATTTATCCGTAATTACGGGCTGGAGAGCTACCGGCTAGAGACATCCGAATAGGGCACGAATCCTATTGCGCCGCGATACATTGAGCGCTGTCGCGTCGAAATCGGCTCCCCGGTTTAAGAACTGGCGTGCAAAAAAGGGCAAACGGCCTGGGTCGTAATCATCGCGTATGCTATTTGTCGCCGCCGGTGAATCTTTCCCGTCTGGGCGTCCACGTGGGGGCCATATTTGCGGTTGCTTTCGGCGGCGGCATCCGTACACTTAGGGGTCTAGCAGCGAATTGGTATCACTATCGGGTATGAGTTGTTTTAGTCGGCAGATGGGTCTGCCGCAGAGGAATTGGAAGGATTTGGTGTCGGCGTAGGCGAATTGAAACCTTGTCGAGTTGTGCGTGGGTCTCTGACCCCGCACAGGCGTGAGTGCCGGGTCGGAAGACCCGCGCACAACAGCGACGACGAGGGTGCGGGGTCGGGAGACCCGCGCACAACAGCGCAGCGCACCAGGTTGAGAGATTGTGGGACGGACTTAAGTCCGTCCTACAAAAAGTGAACACGGGAACCGCAATGCTACTTACGAAAGAGCGGAAACAACAATTGAAGGGTGAATTTGGTCGCGGGGAGTCCGATTCGGGCTCGCCGGAGATTCAGATTGCGCTGCTCACCTCACGGATCGCCCAGATGACCGACCATTTGAAATTGCACTCCAAGGACTACGCCAGTCGGCGAGGCCTGTTGGGGATGGTCAGTCGGCGACGACGGTTGTTGGATTACGTCAAGCGGATCAATCCCGAGCTCTATCTCGATCTGTTGCGGCGTCTGGAGATTCGGAAGTAGGCAAGGGGGGGAGAGGGGGAGACGAGGAGAGTGGGAGACGACCGAGCGCGGTCCATGAACGAGTCTCCCACTCTCCCCTTCTCCTTGTCTCCCACTCTAAAGCGGCCGTTAGCGCTTACTGCAACGGTTCGTGTCGCATCGTAAGCCGCGCTACATCCCTTCCCCTCCTCCGCGGTGACTCACCCGGATGAAGGAAAAGGAATGTTGAATCGAATTCGAGTTGAACGGCAAATTGGTAAGGGCACTCTCAGTATTGAAACAGGCGCATTGGCGAAGCAGGCAGATGGCTCGTGCCTGGTGCAATATGGCGAGACAGTGACGCTGAGCGCGGTGGCCAGCGGGCCGCCGCGGGCCGGGTTGGATTATTTTCCGCTCACGTGCGACTATCGCGAGCGACACGCGGCCGCCGGCAAGTTTCCCGGCGGATTTCTCAAGCGCGAAGGGCGGCCGACCACCAAGGAAACGCTCACTTCCCGGCTGATCGATCGGCCGATCCGGCCGATGTTTCCGAACGGCTACAACGACGAAGTACAAATTCAGTGCTTCGTGATGGCCAGCGATCGTCAAACGGACGGCGACGTGCTGGCGATGAACGGGGCTTCGGCGGCGCTGTGCATTTCGCCCTTGCCGTTTCAGGGGCCGCTCGGCGCTGTGCGGCTGGGACTTGTGGACGGCCGGTTTGTGCCATTTCCCACGCAAGAAGAGCTGGAAGTCAGCGAGCTGGATCTTATTGTCTCCGGCACGCGCGACGCGCTGTTGATGATCGAGGGCTTTTCGCGCGAGCTGCCGGAAAACCGCATGCTCGAGGCGCTGTCGGAAGCGCATCGCTACGTGCGCGAATTATGCGACATGCAGCAGGAACTGATCGACAAAGTCGGCGTGAAGAAAGCCGAGTTTGTTCCAACTCCTTCCGATGGATTGGCCGAACGTCTGCGAAACGGCTTTTACGATCGGCTGAAAGAAGCCAAGCGAACCGAAGGCAAGCAGGCCCGCGCGGATGCCGTAGCGGCCGTTAAAGCGCAGGCGCTGCTCGAGGCCATTCCGACGCCTGGCGCGGAAGGCGCGCCGGCGATCGAGGTGTTCCAGTCGACGTGGCACGATCTCGAGCAACGCGTGGTGCGGGATTTGATCCTGAGCGGCACGCGGCCGGACGGACGCAACAACAAAACGCTGCGGCCCATTTATTGCGAAGTCGATTTGTTGCCGCGAGTGCACGGCTCGGCGTTGTTCCAACGCGGCGAGACGCAGGCGCTGATCACGGTGACACTCGGCACGGGCCGCGACGAACAGCGGGTCGATGGGCTGTTTGAAGAGTACTCGAAGCGGTTCATGTTGGACTACAACTTCCCATCGTTCTCGGTGGGCGAGGTGCGGCCGATTCGTGGTCCGGGACGGCGCGAAATCGGTCACGGCATGTTGGCCGAGCGGAGCGTTAATCCGGTGCTGCCCGATCATGAGGAGTTCCCGTATACGATCCGCGTGATTTCGGACATTCTGGAGTCGAACGGTTCGAGCTCGATGGCAAGCGTGTGCGGCGCGACGCTGGGTCTGATGGCCGCGGGCGTGCCGATCACGAACCCAGTCGCCGGCATTTCGACGGGCCTCGTGAAAGAGGGCGACAAGTGGGTGCTCTTGACCGACATCATCGGCGACGAGGACCACTACGGCGACATGGATTTCAAGATCGCCGGCACTCAAAACGGCATCACGGGCATTCAGCTCGATCTCAAGATCGACGGCATCAGCGAAGAGATTGTGCGGGCGACGCTCGCCCAATCGCGCGAAGCGCGGATCGAGATTTTGCGGGCGATGCTTTCGGCGATTCCGCGGCCACGGCCCAATACGTCGCCGACCGCGCCGCGGCTGGCGCGCACTAAGATCGACCCGGAGAAGATCGGCCTGTTGATCGGCCCCGGCGGCAAGAACATCCGCGGCCTGCAGGAAGAGCACGACGTGACGATCGACGTCGAAGAGGACGGCACGGTGACGATCGCCGGCGCCGACGAGAAGTCGGTCAAGGGGGCGCTTGCTCGCGTGGAAGCGATGACGGCATCCGTGCAGGTCGGCCGGATTTACGAAGGCACGGTCACCAGCGTAAAGGATTTTGGCGCATTTGTCGAAATCCTGCCCGGCAAGGACGGCCTGTGTCACATTAGCGAGCTGGCCGACGAATATGTCTCCAGTGTGGGTGACGTTTGCCGAGTGGGTGACACGATGATGGTCAAGGTAATCGCCGTCGACGAGCAGGACCGCGTGAAGCTCAGCCGCAAGGCGGCGATGCGCGAGATGAATAACGGCGACGAAAGCGGCAACGGGGCACCGTAAGGAGTCAGACAAGGAGACAAGGAGAAGGGGAGACAAGGAGATGCCTTCGCTGGCCGAGTTCTCCTTGTCTCCTTGTCTCCTTGTCTCCCCTTCTAACCTTGTCTGCTATGGCGACCCCGGAATCACGTGCGGCGACGATGATCGACGACTCCGCCGCCACGGTCCGGCGGCTCATGGACCAGTACACGGAGATCGCCCGTCTGGCGGGCGGGCTTGCGCATGAGATAAAAAATCCGCTGTCGACGATTCGGCTCAACATGGAATTGTTGGCCGAAGATTTGGAGGGAACGGAGACGCCGGCCGGGCGGCGGGCGCTGAAGCGCGTTGAAGTCGTTCGTCGCGAATGCGCACGGCTGCAGTCGTTGCTCGACGATTTCCTGAATTTTGCCAAGATCCGGCGGTTGCAGCTCGAGTCGTCGGACCTCAACCATCAGATCGACGATGTACTAGAGTTCTTCGCGCCCGAGGCGAAGGACGGCGGAGTCGAAATCGTCCGCTATCTCGATCCTGAACTGCCGCGCGTGATGCTTGATCGCGAGGCCTTCCGCCAAGCGCTTCTCAATTTGATCATCAACGCCAAGCAAGCGATGCCCGACGGCGGTCAACTCGTGGTCCGCACGGCGGCGCAGGGCGACACGGTCGTGCTCTACTTGATCGACACGGGTTGTGGCATGGATGAGAACACGATGTCGCGGATGTTTGAAGCGTTCTTTTCCACAAAGCCGAGCGGCTCCGGCCTGGGCCTGCCGACAACGGAAAAAATCATCGGTGCCCACGGCGGCCGCATCAGCGTGCAAAGCGAGGTCGGCCGCGGCACGCAGTTCACGATCGAGCTGCCGGTGCCGGCGCGGCTTGCTGGTGAATGACGAAATGGTTCGTCGCGTTCCGTTGGCGAAGTGGGCCGAATGGAGTAAATAATTGACCGCTGATTGAATCGAAGTACAATCAAGCGGCAACGAGACAACTTCCTTCGACGATTCGGGCGCCGACGTGTCCATCTCCTTCAAATGCGCGTCTTGTGGAAAGACCTATCGAGTCAAGGATGAGCTAGCTGGCAAAAAGGCGAAGTGTAATTGTGGGGCCTCGATGGCGATTCCCAAGCCAGCGCCGCCTGCGCCTGTTGCGCGTGCCGCAAAACCTGCTTCCCCGCCAGCGTCCGTTGCCGAAGACTTATTCGACGAGGAATTGGCCGACGCGACGAAGACATGCCCATCGTGCAAAACCAAGGTGAAGCACGACGTCGTGCTGTGCGTCCAATGCGGCTACAACTTTCGTGAGCGAAAAAAGCAAGCAACCGAGGTGGCGGCTAGTCCCGCGCCAGCGAGCGGCCTGCGATGTTCGAGGTGCGGCAGCCACGACGCGCGGAAAGTGAACGATAACGAATTCGAAGCGTTCAAGGATCGCAAGGAAACGGCGGTTGCGATTGGCCGGCCACTTATCTGCAACGCCTGCGGACACATGTGGGAGCCGCTGGCCACGTTGAAAAATTACTTCGCGAGTTATTTTCGCGGCGCAGCGCTCTTTTTGGCCGGTGCTGCCGTCGTGGGAATCACCTGTTTCGTGGCATGGATGGTCTTTGCCGGAAGCATGATGGACGCCGACGGCGAAACGTCGGTCCGCTTCTCGCCGCGCCGCATGGCCACATTGTTGAGGGCGAATTATGGACCGTCCGAATAAATCTGCCACATCAAGAAGCTCGCAAACACCTGAATTTAAGGGATTCTCAACGAGTCAATGTGTCAGATTTTTTGCGACGAG
>JAKEIB010000264.1 GCA_022614705.1 Planctomycetota bacterium
CGGAACGGAAGATGGTGTTCCTGTTCAACAATCGCGACGACCTGGCCGACTATCCGCTCGTGAAGATGCACGACCGCGTGATCGAGAGCCGCGACGGCTTGAACCTCGTGAGTTACCTGTCGCTGCCGCCTGGCACCGATCCCGATAACGACGGCATTCCGAATGAGCCGGTGCCGCTGATCCTCGACGTTCACGGCGGACCGTGGGCCCGCGACGGCTGGGGCCTCAACTCGACTCACCAGTGGCTGGCCAATCGCGGCTACGCCGTGCTCAGCGTGAATTACCGGGGCTCCACCGGCTTTGGCAAGGAATTCATCAACGCGGCGAATGGCGAATGGTCCGGCAAGATGCACGACGATCTCATCGATGCCGTGAACTGGGCTGTTGACCAGAAGATCGCGCAGCGTGACAAAATTGCCATCATGGGCGGCAGCTACGGCGGCTATGCGACGCTCGTCGGTCTCACCTACACGCCAGAGGTGTTCGCCTGCGGGGTCGATATCGTCGGTCCGTCGAGCCTCGTCACGCTGCTCGAGAACGTGCCCGAGTATTGGATGCCGTTCATGCCGGTGATGAAGGTCCGCGTCGGCGACGTCGACACGGAAGAAGGTCGCGGCGAACTCTTGAAGCGCTCGCCGCTCACGCTAGTGGACAAGATCAAGAAGCCGCTGCTGATCGCGCAAGGGGCGAACGACCCGCGCGTGAAGCAATTGGAGGCCGATCAGATCGTTAAGGCGATGACCGACAAGAACATCCCCGTGACGTACGTATTATTCCCCGATGAGGGCCACGGCTTCCATCGCCCGGAGAACAATAAGTCGTTCAACGCCGTGACCGAGGCGTTCCTCGCCGAACAACTCGGCGGCCGTTTCGAGCCGGTCGGTAGCGATTTTGAAGGCGCGACGATTACGGTCCCGACCGGCGCCGCGAACGTCCCTGGACTTCAGCAGGCGCTGAGCGAAATGAAGAAGAGCGAGTAGCACAAACGTTTGCGGCTTAGCGGTACGCTAAGCCGCAAGCGGCGACTCTCTGATGCTCCACCTCAAATGCGAAACGCCGCGGCGCTGGCTCGCCCAGGTTGACTCCGACCTGCCGTCGATCCTGATCGATCACGCCCACTGCGAAAAGAAGGCGGCCGGCACGGCGCTCAATCTCATCTTCGCGTATGTCGAGAACATCGACCTGTGCCGCGCGATGAGCGAGATCGTGAACGAAGAGCTCGAGCACTTCCACATGGTGCTCGACCTGCTGGCCCGGCGCGGCATCCGCTTTCGCCGGCTCACGCCCTCCAGCTACGGCCGCGAATTGAACGATCTCGTGCGGAAGCTAGAGCCGCAGCGGGTTGTCGATCGGCTGCTCGTGGCCGGGTTAATCGAGGCCCGTTCGTGTGAACGGTTCCACGTGCTGGCCCAGCACGTGAAAGACGCCGAGCTGGCCGAATTTTATGGGTCGCTGTTCGAATCCGAAGCGCGGCACCACACGACGTACACGCGCCTGGCAAAAGACTTCGCACCAGAATCCGTCGTCATGACTCGCCTCGACGAACTCGCCTCGCTGGAAGCCGAGATCATCACTCGCGGCGAAGCGCGGCCGCGTATGCATAGCTGAAAGGATTAACCACAGAGGACACAGAGGGCACGGAGCAAGGCAAAAACGTCTTATGCAAAATGACAAATGCAAGATATTCAATGCGGACGACCGACCCGACACTTTTCATTTTGGTCGCCACGGCAACAACATTTTGCATTTTGCAGTCTTCTCTTCTCTGTAACCTCTGTGTCCTCCGTGGTGAATCACCAGCCAGGACCTCGTAGGTCGATCTCTCCCGCCGGCCAGCCTGGCTTTGCCGGGTAACGCATGATGGCCGCGTCCCAAAACGGCCACGCTTTCGGATTGTCCGCGGTCGAATCGACGAATGGATTGTCGACTGCGATCGCGCCAAGCCGCTCGTAAAACGGCCTTACCGTCTCTTTCGTTTGAAACAGTGCGAACGGAAACGTGCCGCTGTCCACCAGCTCGAACGCCGCCCGCACCATCGCTTGCCCCAGATGCCGCCCGCGCACGGCCGGATCGGTGCATACCCGAGCGAGCGCCAGCACCGTCAAATCGCCGGCGTTTGTGCCGAGCGTCCGCGGCAGGGCGCTGGCATGCGCGATCACCCGGCCCGCCTCGCGAATAAAAAACGACCGCGGGTGCTGCGCCTCTGGCCCACCGTACGCTTTCGATCGCTGCAACTGATCGGCGGTGAGCGACTCGACTGTCCGCCCCGGCTTCGGCCAGATGGCGCACAAAAGTTCGGCCGCGGCCCGCGCATCGGCCTCGCTAATGGTCCGCAGGTCGATGGTTTCGATGTGCATGGATAAGCTCGTTCCAACGTGTCATTCCGAGGTCGCCGAGGAATCTACGCGGACCCCTCGGCAGACATCGGGGTGACATCGGCTTGCGATTGGCTGGGCCCAGTCGTATCGTAATATCGCAGCCAATCCTGTCGAACGCGAGGTGATTACTATGCCACAGCACGAGCCATCGAATCAATCGCAACCGAGCCGCCGCGGATTCATGATCGGCAGCGCGGCGATCACGGCCGCGGGGTTTGCCACGTTTGGCGATGTCGATTCATTGTTCGCGGAAGCTACGTCCGACAGTTTGCCGACGGCCAAAACGCCGCTCATCGGCATGAACGAAATCGTGCTGTTTCAAGGCGATTCGATCACCGACGCCGGCCGCAGTCGCGAAGCGGCTAAGGATCCTAACTCGTTCAGTGCGATGGGCAAAGGCTATGCCTGGATGGCCGCGTCGCAGCTCTTGGTCGACTCGCCCGATGCCGGACTGCAGATTTTCAACCGCGGCATCAGCGGCGACAAGGTGTTTCAACTGGCCGACCGCTGGCAGGCCGATTGCCTCGACATCAAGCCGAATGTGCTAAGCATTCTGGTCGGAGTGAACGACTTTGCGCACGTGTTCAAGCACGGCTACGACGGCACCATTGAGAAGTACGAGAGCGATTATCATGCACTTATCCAGCGCACGAAGGAGGCGCTGCCGAACGTGAAGCTCATCCTCTGCGAGCCGTTCATATTGAAGGTGGGCCTCGTGGATGAGTCATGGGTCCCCGGCTTCGCCGAATACCGTGCTGCTGCGAAGCGCGTGGCCGAAAAGGCGCAGGCCGTCTTCGTGCCCTACCAAGAAATGTTCGACCGGGCCGTCAAATTCGCCCCACCCGAAGTCTGGGCCGCGGATGGCGTCCACCCGAGCACGTTCGGCGCCGCCCTCATGGCGCGGTGGTGGTTGAAAGCGGTTGGAGCGTAGCGAATTCAAATGTTAAGCGTAATGTGAGTGGTGCTGTTGAATCCACTCTTGCACGATAGTACGAAATCCGTTGGCACGTTCGACCAACTCTTTAGCTTCGGCGTCGGACGTAAGTCCGGCGCGATCGTAGTTCACCTGGTTGCGTTTTTGTCGGCAAGTGTCGAAGTAGTCGATTAGTTCCTACTGCTCCTGGCCAAGGATTAGGCCCGCGGCTTCAAACGTAGTTGCGTGGTGCCCCGTCTTGGACGTAGCGACGCGGTAGCCTTCGCAAGCCAGCACCATTTTCGCCAACTGTTGCACCGCGTTGTAAGCCACCGCGAACCGCCGATCGGAAGATAAGCCGGTAATCGCAGCATCCTTGAGATCGCGATCCACAACCGCGCGCAGCTCATCCAGTTCGCCGCGGCTTGTTTCGTGGCGGTGTAGTCGTCTCGACCGCAAAAGTCTTTGCAAACTCACGCGCGTCCCCCACCAAGAAGAGCTTGTCGCCCGCCACCACGCTGTGGACGAAATGCTGGCCGGCCCGCAATTTAGCCGCGAATTCCGCGCGCGGAAAGACCGTGGGATTCACCGGCCGTCCAAGCTTCTTTTCCGCGATCTTTATCGATCGCGCCAGTTCCGAGAGCTTTACGTCGCCGATCACGAGTAAGTCGACATCGCTCTCGGAGACTTCCTCACCGCGCGCGAGCGAGCCATAAATGAACGCCCACTCGATTCGCCGTGCGACTGCTGCTAGCGCGTGGCGAACGACGTCCGCCACGCCGACCGTTTTGGCAATCAACCCAGTCAACTCTGGCAGCAGCGGGCAATCAGCATTCGGGCGATAGTACGTCCGATTGGCCTCCTGCCGCGTTTCCAAAATGCCGGCGTCGGCCAGTCGCGCTACTTCCCGCTGCAAACTGGACGGCGAGCGCTGGAGATAAACCGCCAGTTTACTCAAATACCACCAGCGTTCCGGCTGCATCAATGTCGCGGTCAGCACGTGCTGCCGGACAGCGGGAAACAAGGCATCGATTGAAGTAGACTTACGCATATCACGTAAAGTATTACGTAAAATGCGTAGATGTCAAGTTTGAGCGAGCCAAGCAGAATAGGAACTCCGTGGTATTGGATCCGACATCCACGAAGTATCCGGTAGCGGCAGCCGCATCGCTTGGTTTACGGACAGCCATCCCTTCGGCAGCGACATTGTCCCGATCTTCCCTCTACTTGTGATCCATTTGAACATGCGGCGTCTGTCGCACTCCACCGCAAGCGCTAAGGTCGTCCGAACGTCCTGCGCGACATAATTGATCACTTCATGATGCTGCCCCTTCAGCCACAGAGTCGGAGCGTCGCGACCATCGACGCTGCGAAGTTTACCTTGAACACCCATCCCTCTGGCAGCGTTCGCAAGGCTCACCGGAAATCCCTTCTCACAGACAACATGGAACATCATGTCGACGTGCCGGCTTGCTTGCGCCTTGCACTGATCCCACAGGTCAGATTCTTCGGCTAGGACGTCGTAGTCGAATGCTAAACCGTTCCAAGTAAGCGGTCTAAAGCCGTCGCCGACCCACGAATCGATAAAGTGAACGAATTCAACAATATCGCTGCGCGACATCTGCGGGAGCGGCGTACCATCCGTACCTTTGCTGTACCAGATGCGCGGCTCATCACAGGAACTTGACATCGAGGCGATGCATGAAATGCCAAGCGGTCGATGCGGTCGCCAATTGAATTCAGCGCCTGGAATGTCCTTAGCCGTCTCGATATCGAAAGCAACGTATTTTACGGCCATGTCGATGGATTGCTTCCTTTCAATGCACGTGGCTATTCCGGAGCATTAAACGCGACCTCAGCGATTGCTGCTGACGTTTTAGCAGAGCACGGCTCCGAACTGAACAGCTCTAGTAAACGCCGTTGATTTGCGTCGAGAGTAAGTGTTGTGTTGGTTGCTGTGGGGTACATCTCTGCTAAATCCCATTGTTGACGGATCACGCCTGTGGCGACTCCAATTTTGACTGCACGCTCGCGAAGGTGTAGTTGCAGACTTGCAGCATGAAACAAAAAACCCCAATCGATAAACCAGAGTCTGTCTTCGCCTCGTGAAGTCATAGCGCGAGGTCGTGGCCCTGCTAATACCAAAAAATAGTCGGGAAGTGCATCCTCTCTTATGTCGAGGAGTCCTTCGCGCTTCGCGTAGAATTTAACGTTGACCGTTTTACCCTGGAGAAGTCCGGACCGAAATCTGCCATCGATTCCCTTCGCAACAGCAGACGCCTCAAGCTCAATATCGAACACTTTGGAAGCAATGTATGGACCGTCCGAATAAATCTGCCACATCAAGAAGCTCGCAAACACCTGAATTTAAGGGATTCTCAACGAGTCAATGTGTCAGATTTTTTGCGACGAGC
>JAKEIB010000265.1 GCA_022614705.1 Planctomycetota bacterium
ACGATCCGTTTGTGGCGTTCGACTTGATGGTCGAGGCAGCGCGGCTGCCATTCGCTGAATTCAACGAGCGAATCGACGACAATTTTCCGACCCCGCATTTACTTAACGTTGGAATGCCAACCCCAGTCGAGGATGCCATGCGCCGTGTCCAAGAGCAAAATAAGCACGGCGCCATCGACCCAATCGAAGGCGTTGTATATCGCGTCGAGCGCAAAGACACAGTGGATTTTCTGGCGAAGTACGTTCGGCCTGATAAGCGTGACGGCATTTACCTCCCGGAAATCTCAGGCCAACCCGCCGTGTGGAATTGGAAAGCATGGGAGCCAAAGTCAAGTCCCCAGACGCCCTAGCCGAGCGTCGAACAATTTACCCAAGTGGCCAAAAAAAAGCTAATGAACTTGGCCGCCTCTTCTGCTATGGTGGTCGAACACGATGCTGCAATCTTGGCCTGCGTCCGCTTGCAGCCCGTTCTTTGACAACACAGCAGTTTTCGAATTTGTGTGTGAAAACGCATTCGCGGCATGCGCAAATTCAGCCGGTTTTGCGCGCACGTTGTCGACAACACCTCATTGATTGCCGGCGTTTCCGTCGCCGCGCTCCGTGCAATACTATCGAGTTTTGCACCGATGATGTGGGACCCCTAGTGCGCGCGCAAAATGCAAACCGGTGCGCGGCAAATAGTTAGGATCATGAGCGCAGAAACGCAGTGTGCAAAACCCCTGCAAACCCCGAGCGCCGGCTAGTTTTTGCGCTTTGGGCCTCGTAGCCCGTGCGATATCCGGACCGCACTCACGTGTGATAATCCGCGTTCAGCCGCACGTACTCCGCAGTGAGGTCAGTGGTCCAGAACCGCGCGCACGCTTTGCCCTCTTCGAGAATCAGCACGATGCTTGTGTTGCGATCGGCGGCAATGGATTTAGACACCGCGTCAGGACTGAAATCCACCGGCGCGCCCCGCTCGTAGAGCAACAGGCCGTTGAGGTGGAGCGTCACTTTCGACGGATCGAATTGCACGCCCGCGTAGCCGGCCGCCGACACGATTCGGCCCCAGTTCGGATCGGCCCCGGCGATGGCCGTCTTCACCAGCGGGCTGTCGGCGATTGTCTTACCAATCCGCAGCGCATCCTGCCGCGATCGGCAGCCATGCACCTCCACGGTGATGAGGTGCGTCGCGCCCTCGCCATCGGCCGGGATCGATTGGGCCAGGTCTTCGGACACTTCGAAAAGGGTAGTGCGGAAATCTTCGAGTCCTTTGCCGGTCAGCGGATTCGGAAATCCCCCTCCCCGCTCTGGGGAGGGGTTAGGGGAGGGGCTCGCCGCGCCGTTCGCAAGCAAAATCACCGTGTCGTTTGTGCTCATGTGGCCGTCGACGCTGATGCAGTGGAACGACTCGTCTACCGCATCGACGAGCGCCGCCTGTGCGTCTTTCACCCGCAGCGGCGCATCCGTCATGATCAGCGACAGCATCGTGCTCATGTTGGGCCCGATCATCGCCGCGCCCTTGGCGATGCCGGTGACGCGCGTCAGCGTGCCGCCGATCGAAACCTCCCGGCCGCAAAGCTTCGGTACGGTGTCGGTCGTCATGATGCCGCGAGCAGCGTTGTCGAGCGACTGTTCATCGTCGCCCAGCTCCCGGGCGGCCGCTTGAATGCCCGCCTGAATCTTGTCCATCGGCAACATCGAGCCGATAACGCCCGTCGACATCACAAGCGCCTGCTCCGGCCGCGCGTCGACCGCTTCGGCAGCCCACGCCGCCATCTGCCGCGCATCCGCTATGCCCTGGTCGCCGGTACACGCATTGGCCACGCCCGAGTTGATCGCCACGACGCGAATCGCTTCGCTCGGCGTCCGCTCGCGATCAATCGTCACCGGCGCGGCGCACACAAGATTCTTCGTGTAAACCGCCGCGCCGACCGCCGGCCGATCCGAAACGACGAGCGAAAGGTCCAGCTTCCCGCTGCGCTTCACGCCGCAAAAAACGCCGGCCGCACGGTAACCTTGTGGAAGTCGAAGGAGCATTGCGTGGGAGAGTAAAGAGGCGAGAGGTCGGAGGTCCGGTAATTCTAAACTACGTAACAGCGAGCCGGGGCGTCCCCGCCGCCGAGTTTCAGCGTCACAACAGCGCCGTCGTCTCATCAAACCCGTGCATCAAATTAAAATTCTGCACCGCCGCCCCGGACGCGCCTTTCACCAGGTTGTCGATCGCGCCGATAACGACAACCCGCCCGCGGACGCTGCGCACCGTGATGTCGCAGAAGTTCGTCCCGCTCACGTGCTTCGTGGCGGGCAACGCCGACGACACGCGGACGAACGGTTCGTTCGCGTAAAACTCCTTCAGCACACCCAGCAGCGATCCCTCGTTGAATTCGCCGGTGGGCGCCGCGTAACACGTGGAAAGAATCCCGCGGTCCATCGGGATCAGATGCGGCGTGAATACCACGCGCACTTCCGCGTCCGCCACATCGGTAAGCACCTGATCGATCTCCGGCATGTGCCGATGCTTGCCCACGCCGTACGCCGACACGCTTTCATTACACTCGGGAAAATGCAGGTGCGATTTGGCCTCGCGCCCTGCCCCGCTCACGCCACTCTTACTGTCGATGATGATATCGCTCGGAAGAATGGCGCCGGCTCGCAACAGTGGCGCAAGCGCCAAGATTGCCGACGTCGGGTAACACCCCGGATTCGCCACGAGCGACGCGCTTTGAATTCGCTCGCGATAAATTTCCGGCAAACCGTACACCGTTGTCGGCATTCGCTCTGGGTCCGAATGTTTCACGCCGTACCACTTCTCATACTCGGCCGCGTCGTTGAGACGATAGTCGGCGCTCAGGTCGATCACTTTCTTCCCGCGCGGCAACAGTTCCGCGACGGCCGCCGCGCTCGCCCCGTGCGGCAAACAGCAAAACACGCAATCTGCCCGTTCCGCCACCTGGCCAGGCGAAAGATTCTCCAGCCGCAAGTCGAGCCGCCCGGAGAGTGACGGATGCACTTCGCTCACCGGCTTCGCATCGGTTTGTCGCGTGGTGAGCGCCGTGATCTCCGCGCCAGGATGGCGCAGCAGCAGCTTCATCAGCTCGAGGGCCGAGTAACCCGAAGCGCCAAGGATCGCGACACGAATCATTGAGGTATTGTGCGCCGTGGGCGGCGCCCACGACAGTTTAAGTTCGTTTCAGCCGAGCCCCGCATTGTAACGACGCTACGGTCCAATCGCTATGGCGGGAAGCGTCTTGCGAAAAGGGACAGCCGCCGTTCTCATGGGGTTCGCCATCGTAGGTCAGGCTTTCCAGCCTGACATCCATTCATCGAGTCAGGCTAGAAAGCCTGACCTACAGGCATGCTCGACATTCTCTACGACTCCGGCCCGTGCCTTGTCGTCAACAAGCCGCCCGGGCTGTTGACGCAAGCCCCGGCCGGCATCGATAGCTTGGAAGAACACGTGAAGGCGTTTTACCGCCAGCGCGAACAAAAAGAGGGCAACATCTACCTCGGCCTGCCCCATCGGCTCGACCGGCCGGTGTCTGGTGCGATCGTCTTCGCCCGCCACGTCCGCGCCGCGCAGCGCCTGGCCTCGCAGTTCGAAAACCGCACCGTCACGAAAGTGTACTGGGCCGTTGTGGAAGGCGATGTCCGGCCCGAAGAGGGTACATGGACCGACCACTTGCACAAGCGTCATGGCATGGCCCAGTCGATCGTCGTCCCGCCCGACGACCCGCGCGGCAAGTTGGCGGTGATGCACTACCGGGTGCTGGCCCGGTTGGACGGCGTCGGTACCTGGCTTGAAGTGCAGCTCGAAACGGGCCGCACTCACCAGATTCGCGTTCAAGCCGCCTCGCGCGGCCATCCGGTTCTCGGTGATGCGCAGTACGATTCAACGCAACCCTTCGGCGAGCAATTCGACGACGAGCGATTGTTGGCGATCGCGCTGCACGCCCGCCAGCTCGGTTTCAACCATCCGATGACGCGCGAACCGGTCAACGTCATCGCGCCAACACCGGTGGCGTGGGTGAGTTTGAACCTGCCGCGGGAGCTGTTCAAACAGTAAGCGCGCACCCAGAGACCGTAGCGAGTGCCGCGAGTCCTATCTTGCAAGAAGCCGTTGCAGCGAGTTCAAAACTGGCTAGAATCTGGCCAGAATGCGATATAGTATAATATTATCGCCGGAAGCCGTGGAAGACCTCAAGGAGTTGCGGGCCAACGTTCGGGCGCAGGTCGTCGCTGGCATCGAGACCCATCTCCGGCATGAGCCGACCAAGTTGTCCAAAAGCCGAATCAAGCGGCTGCGCGGTCTTACCCGGCCGCAATATAGACTGCGTGTGAATGACGTGCGCGTTTACTACGATGTTGCAAAGAATATCGTCGAGATTTTAGCCATCCTTGAAAAATCAACGTCTGAACAATGGCTTGAGAGACACGGGGAACGATGAAGACAGTAAGTTTGACCGACATGAAGGACGATCTGTCGAGATATCTTCGCTTAGCGGAGAAGGAAGAGATCGTCATTACGCGTCACGGCAAACCGGCTGGCGTTTTAGTTGGGTTCGCCTCGGAGGACGAGTGGTTTGACTATCGACTGGAAAACGATCCTCGTTTTCTAAAGCGAATCGCCCGGGCGCGACAGAGCTTGCAGCAGGGCAAAGGAGTGCGACTGGAGGACATTCGTTGATGCTGGTAGCGGGTGACTTGCTACCACGACGTAATCAGTCCGACTTCGAGCGCTTCTTCTTTTCCGGCTTTACAGCCGGCTTCGATTCAGACGACGACTTGCCGTCTGACTTCGACTCGCTCTTCGTGTCGCCTTTCGACTCGCTCGCCGGCTTGTCCTTCTCCGCACCCTTCTTGTATGACTCGCTGCGATAATCGGTCTGATAGAAACCCGAGCCTTTGAACACGACGGCCGCCCCAGTACCGAACAGGCGCCGCAGCTTCGGCTTATCACAGTCGGGGCATTTCTTCTTCACCGGTTCGGAGATTGACTGGAACAGCTCGAACGTGTGTCCGCAGGCGTCGCATTCGTAATCGTAAGTGGGCATATGTAAAAGCAGGGAGCGTGGAGCAAGGAGCTGGGAGTAAAATACGTAAGGAAACTAGCCGCGAGCCTACGGCTCGCCGGTTGGCCGCATGCGAACGCGCCTATCCGGCCGCCGGTCCGCTGGAAACGATCACCTGCGCCGGGCGCACCACGCGGTCGTGAAGTTTGTAACCGGTCTGCGTGACCATCATGACGTGGTTCGCCGGCACGTCGGCCGATGGCTGCTGCAGAATGGCCTCGTGAAAATGCGGGTCGAACGGCTCGCCCTCGGGCGAAATCTGCTCGCACTCGTGCCGCGTGAGAATCGTTTCCAACTGCTGCCGCACGAGCCGGAAACCAGCCAACAAGTTTTCTGCCTCGCCCGCCTTCTCGGCCGCCTCAATTGCCCGCTGAATATTATCGAGCACCGGCAACAATTCGCGCAACACAGGCAGCGCCGCGTAACGTCGCTCTTCTGCAATCTCGCGCGACGTGCGATTGCGCAAGTTCTGCATCTCGGCCTGCAGCCGCAGTGAGCGATCGTTCGCCGCCGCCAGCTCGCCGGCTAATTGATCGGTGTCGGAAAGCGCCTCGGCACTAACGTCGGCGTTCATTTCGTTCTCGTCTGATTCCATGTTGATCCCACATTTCTGTTTCAACCACAGATCGCGCGGCTGATTCGGACAACTTATTGTCTATCCGTCGCGTCCGCGCAATCCGCGGTCAACTATTCCGTTGCTTTCGTTTCCGTCTCGCCCTCATCCGCCATGAAATACTCCTTTAACTTCGCGAAGAAGCTCTTCCGCTCGGGCGCGACGTGCTTGTGCTCCAGCTCCGCTAATTCTCGTAGCAAAGTCTGTTCCTCTTTGCTGAGCTTTTTCGGGACTTCAATCGCGACTTGAACCAAAAGGTCGCCTAAGCCCCGCCGTCGCGGGTCGGGCATCCCTTTGCCGCCCAGCTTGAAAACGGTCCCCGATTGCGTGCCGGCTGGCACTTCCAACTCGCCGCGGCCTTCCAGCGTGGGAACTTCGAGCGTCGTGCCCAACGCCGCCTGGGCGAACGTGATCGGCACGCGGCACACCAGGTTCTGCCCGTCGCGCTCGAACAGCGGATGCGGCAACACGCTGATGAAGCAGTAGCAATCGCCCGGCGGCCCGCCCGCGGGGCTCGGCTCGCCTTCGCCGGCGATCCGCACGCGCATCTCATCATCGACGCCGGCTGGAATCTGCACTTCCGTGACGACCTTCCGCAGCGTCTGCCCGCTGCCGCGGCAGCTCGGGCACGGCTGCTTCACCGTCGATCCTTCACCATGACACGCGGGACACGTGGTTTGAATCCGTACGATGCCGGCGGCCTGGATCACGCGCCCCTGCCCGCGGCAATAGTTGCACACTTCGCGCCGGCTGCCCGGCGCGGCGCCTGAGCCCTCGCAACGTTCACACCGCTCGTGCCGCTTGAACTCGACCTTCTTCGTGACGCCGCTGGCCGCTTCCTTGAGCGTCAGCGTCACGTCGCAGCGAACGTCGCGACCCTTATGCGGCCGGTTGCGTCCCCGGCCGCCGAACAGGTCGCCGAAGATGTCGCCGAACGCGGAGAAAATGTCCTCGACGTCGGTGAAGTGATGCGCGCCTCCCGCGCCGTTCAGGCCGGCGTGGCCGTAGCGATCGTAACGCGCCCGCTTGTCCGGGTCATTGAGCACCTCGAAGGCCTCGGCCGCCTCCTTGAAGCGTTCAATGGCCTCTTGATCGCCCGGATTCTTGTCCGGGTGAAACTTCACGGCCAGCTTGCGATATGCCCCCGCGATCTCGCCGTTCGAGGCGGACCGCTGGATGCCAAGCACTTCATAATAATCGCGCTGCCGGGACATGGATTTCAACTCATCTACTCGCGTGTGCCACTGCTTGCAGAATACTCAACAAATGTAGCAGCCGTCACAAGTACTGCTCGCTGATAGTGGTTCCGAGTCGCTGTGCGGCAAGCAGTGCCTAAGCATTTCAACAATGAATAACGTTGCTCGCGGTAGATGAAACTATCAATCTGTTGTTATCAGGTCAATTCTTTGGGGCTGCGGGGAATGATCTCAGTTCATATCCTTGGGACTGCGGGGAACCTGTCATCTCAGTTGCCTCAATCGTGTCAATAAATCCCGACCAACCTGCACTGGTTGGAGTAGGTGGAACAACTTTGGTTTGGTCTTGATAGACTAAAAATCCAAGTCCAATAGCGGTAATTGTTGTTAGAATTAATAGGCTCATCAGGCTAAAGCGAAACCTCCACAGGTATTTCTTTAGCAACTGGTTTTGTTCTCTTTGAAGGTCAATAAGTTGTTGTAATTGGTCGTCCATTTTTTGTTGGTCCATACCAGTTTCGAGTGTTATTCATCGATTCCACTTCCGCTGCGAGCAGTGGCACACAATACTTAATTCTTGCTCATTCTATGCAAGCGGGCCACTTGCCCCAACGGCGAAGTGGCCCGCAAGCGGCTGTCAACCATTTTTGTAGCCGAGGTCTGTGACCTCGGTTCGTCACCGGCCTCATAGAGGCCAGCTACAATGCGCGGCGTTATCGGATGCTTCCGACGACCGCCTTCTTGTCTTCGTCTTTGGAGTCGAAGTTCGTCACCAGCGCCTCGGTCGTGAGCATCAGGCCGGCGATGCTGGCCGCGTTGGCCAGGGCCGTCTTCACGACCTTCGTCGGGTCGAGAATGCCGGCCTTCATCATGTCGACGTACTCGCCCGCGTTCGCATCGTAGCCGGTGTTCGCCGACTTCTGACTGACCTCGTCGGCCACGACGCCGCCCGAAAGGCCGCAATTATCGGCGATCTGCTTGAGCGGCGCGGCGAGCACGCCGAGCACGATGTCGACGCCAATCCGCTCGTCGCCCTTCGCGCTGGAGCGGGCTGCTTCGACTGCCTCGCGGCAGCGGAGCAGCGCCACACCGCCGCCGGCAAGAATTCCTTCTTCGACCGCGGCCCGTGTGGCGTGTAGCGCATCCTCGACGCGGGCCTTCTTCTGTTTCATCTCCGTCTCGCTGTTCGCGCCGACCGAAATGATGGCCACGCCGCCGGTGAGCTTCGCCAGCCGCTCTTGCAGTTTCTCACGATCGTAATCGCTGGTCGTGCCCTCAATGCCCTTGCGGATCTGTTCAATCCGCTTCTGCACGTCGGCCGTCGAGCCGGCGCCTTGGACGATCGTCGTGTTGTCTTTGTTGATCGTGATCTTCTTGGCCCGGCCCATCTCGGCCAGCGTAATGTTCTCGAGCTTTTTGCCCAAGTCCTCGCTGATGACCGTGCCGCCGGTGAGCGTCGCGATGTCGGCCAGCATCGCCTTGCGGCGATCGCCAAAACCGGGCGCCTTCACCGCGCACACGTTGAGAATGCCGCGGAGCTTGTTCACCACCAGCGCCGCCAGCGCTTCACCTTCAACGTCCTCGGCAATGATCAACAGCGGCTTCGCCTTCTGGCTCGCCTGCTCCAGAATCGGCAGCAGCTCGCGCAAGTTGCCGATCTTCTTCTCGTGAATCAACAGGTACGCGTCTTCCAGCACGCACTCCATTGTCGCCGGCTGGTTGATGAAATACGGCGACAGGTAACCCTTGTCGAACTGCATGCCCTCGACCAGCTCCAGCGTCGTCTCCATGGTCTTGCCTTCCTCGACCGTGATGACGCCGTCCTTGCCGACTTTTTCCATCGCGTCCGCCAACAGGTCGCCGATCACGCGATCGTTGTTCGCGCTGATCGCGCCGACGTGGGCAATCTCTTCCTTGCTCGACACCTTCTTCGACAGCTTATCAAGCTTCTCGGTGGCCGCTTCGACGGCCTTTTCAATGCCGCGCCGCACCGCCATCGGGTTGCTACCGGCCACGATGTTGCGAGTGCCTTCACGCAGGATGGCCCGCGCGAGCACGGTCGCCGTCGTGGTACCGTCGCCGGCCAGCGACGACGTCTTGTCGGCCACCTCGTGCACGAGCTTCGCGCCCATGTTCTCGAACGGGTCTTCGAGCTCGATCTCCTTGCTCACGGTCACGCCGTCCTTCGTGACGGTCGGCCCACCGAACGATTTGTTGATAATCACATTCCGGCCGCGCGGACCGAGCGTAATCGCCACGGCATCGGCCAGTTTATCCACGCCCGCGAGCATCTTGGCCCGCGCGGCATCGTCGAACATCAATTGCTTTGCCACGGTTATGAATTCCTGTTTGTAGGGTATGCGTGTGTTTGGTTTTTGATAGTGGTTAGTTGATAGTTGTTAGTTGCAACTAACCACTATCCACTATCAACTAACAACCTTCGCGAGAATATCACTCTCGCGAAGAATCTTGTATTCATCACCGTCGACTTCGACTTCCGAGCCGCCGTACTTGCCGTAGATCACTTCGTCGCCGATTTTCACCGAGAGCTCGCCGCGATTTCCCGAATCGAGCAGTTTGCCGGGGCCGGTGGCGACAACCTTGCCGCGCTGAGGCTTTTCTTGCGCCGCGTCCGGCAGCACAATGCCGCCCGCCGTCATCTCTTCGGCCTCCAACGGCTCGACTACCACGCGATCATCCAGCGGACGCAATTTTAACTTGGCCATGTGATTCTTCCTTTCGAATTGTGTTTTGCTATGCAGTCGTTTGTTGACTAGTGAATTAAGCTAAACCGCAAGCGGAGAAAGTTGCGAACCTGAATTCTGGCTCTCGACTCTCGACCCTCCGCTCTCGACTCTTACATCATGCCGCCCATGCCGCCCATTCCTCCCATGCCACCCATGCCGTGGTCGTGATGATGATGGCCGCCGGTGGGCTCTTCTTCCTTTTTCGGAATCTCGGTAATGAGCGATTCGGTCGTGAGCAACAATGCCGCGACACTCGCACCATTCTGCAGCGCAGTGCGAACCACCTTCGCCGGATCGATCACGCCGGCCGCCACAAGGTCCTCATACTGGTCCTTGTCGGCATTGTAGCCTTCGTTCTTACCCTTCATTTGCCGCACGCGGTTCACGACCACCTCGCCATCGACGCCAGCGTTCTCCGCGATGTACCGCAGCGGATAGGGCAACACGTTGGCGACAATCTCGGCCCCGTGCTTCTCGTCGCCCGGGAGGTCGAGCTTCTTGACCAGCTTCTCCGAGCGCAACAGCGTAACGCCGCCGCCCGCCACGACGCCTTCAGCAAGCGCCGCCGCCGTCGCGGCCTTGGCGTCATCAAACAGCGCCTTACGCTCCTTCAGCTCCGATTCGGTCGCCGCACCAACCTTGATCACCGCCACGCCGCCGGACAACTTGGCCAGCCGCTCTTGCAGTTTCTCGCGGTCGTAGTCGCTGTCGGTCGTTTCAATCTCGCGGCGAATCTGCTCAGCACGGCCCTGAATGGCCGCCTTGTCTCCGCCGCCGCCAATCATAGTAGTGTTGTCGTTCGAAACGATGATCTTCTTCGCCTTGCCAAGGTCCGACAGCTTCACGCCGTCGAGCTTGATGCCGAGGTCCTTGAAGATGGCCGTCGCGCCGGTGAGCGTCGCGATGTCGCCCAGCATCGCCTTGCGGCGATCGCCGTAGCCCGGCGCCTTTACCGCGCACACATTGAGAATGCCGCGCAGCTTGTTCACCACGAGCGTCGCCAGCGCTTCGCCCTCGACGTCCTCGGCGATGATGAGTAGCGGCTTGCCCGCCTTTGAAATCGCCTCCAGAATCGGCACCAGGTTCTTCGCGCTCGAAATCTTCTCCTCATACACCATGATGAGGCAGTTCTCGAGCTCGACCTCTTGCTCGTCTGGATTCGTGACGAAATGCGGCGAAAGAAAACCGCGATCGAACTGCATCCCCTCGACGACCTCCACCGTCGTCTCGCTGCCGCGGCCTTCCTCGACCGTAATCACGCCGTCTTTGCCGACCTTCGTGAACGCATCGGCCAGCACGCTGCCGATCGACGGGTCGTTGTTCCCGGCGAGCGACGCGATCTGCTGCAGCCGCTTCTTGTCTTTCACCTCGACCGGCTCGGCCTGTTTTTCGATCGCTTCAGAAACGGCCTGCACGGCCTTGGTGATGCCGCGGCTTAGCGCCATCGCATCGGCGCCGGCGGCAATCATCTTGAGCCCTTCGCGGAAGATGCCCTCGGCCAGCACGGTGGCGGTCGTCGTGCCGTCGCCGGCCACGTCGCTGGTCTTGCTGGCCGCTTCCTTCACGAGCTGTGCGCCCAGGTTTTGATACGGGTCATCGATTTCGATGTCCTGGGCGACCGTGACGCCGTCCTTCGTGATCTTGGGTGAACCCCAACCTTTGTCGAGCACGGCGTTGCGGCCGCGGGGACCAAGCGTGCTGCGCACTGCCCGGGCCAACTTCTCGACGCCCGCCGCCAGCTCGGCCCGGGCCTCGTCCTCAAACACCATCTGTTTTGCTGCCACGCGACATTCCTCCGATCAAATGGTTAGCTCGCGTCATTCTGAGCGAAGCGAAGAATCTAACGCAGTGGTAGGTCAGATCCTTCGCTTCGCTCAGGATGACGAACAAAACGTAAAAAATCGCGAGCGAGAAAGGCCTCGCGTTTAAAATGCACTCCCCCCTCCGGCAAGCCCGAATTGGCAGGCGCACCGCAAGACTCCGCAATATGACGCAAGCGTCGTGCCACGACTAGCCCAGGTGCCGCAAATATTTGCCGCCCACGGCCTTACGAAAAAACGCGGCAGCCGTGCTCGGCCGCCGCGTCAAGGGCAATATGCCAATCTGGCAGAATGTAGCCGTCTTGCTCCGCGAGACGAACTTCCGCTCGCGGAGCGAGCAGACTACTTTTTCACATCATCCGCCTTCGCGAACTGCGGAAGCTTCTCCAAGAACTTCTTCGGATCCGCATTGAACGCGGCCGGGCAGTTCGGGCAGCAGAAATATACCTTTTTGCCCTCGTACTCGACCGTGTGCTCCGCGTTGATCGGCCTGCCGCTCACCGGGCACTTCACTTGTCGCGTGAAGCCCTTGTCGAGGTTGGCGAACACGAGCTTCAACTTGCCCTCGTCGTCGGCCTTTTCATATTTCGCAAGGCAGTTCTTGCAGCAGAAACCAACTTTCGTATTGCCTAATTCGACCGATACTTCTTTGTTCACCGGCTGGCCGCTCACCGGGCAGGCCACCTGCACGATTTGACCAGTTTCGGCCAATTGCCGACGAGTCTTCATCTCGAACTTGGCCGGGTCCTTCTCAAACGCCTTCGGACAGTTCTTGCAGCAGAAGTAAACTTTCCCTTCACCCGCCTTCAACTTGGCCAAGTCTAAGACGCTATCCTCGATCGCCGGCTGACCGGAAACGGGGCATGTGGCCTTGAACTCTTTCTTCGCCGCTTCGTTCTCTGCGGCAATCAATCCACTTGCTGCCACCAGCAGTGCAACACTCAGTGTCGAGAAAATCCAGTGCGCTTTCATGGGAATTGACTCCTGCGAAAGGTTGATTTGTCGTTGTGTGCCGCGTGGCGACACGCCATCCGATGCGGCGAGACGCGGCGCGCAATTCTACTTCTAACTTGCCACGTTTAGCAATCGGCCGACGTCGGCAAAATTTGCTTTGGCTACCCGTACCGGGCCATGACGCGATCGACGACGCCCGGGAAAAGCCTGTTCGCCAAGAGCAAAAGCCTGCTGCGCCAACCGGTTACGACATCTCGCCGCCCTCGTTCGATAGCACGAACAATTGTGCGTGCGACCGCCTCCGCCGGCTGCCGCGGCGGGTTGCCCCACGGCAATTCGGCCGTGCCTTCCAGCAGCACGTCGAAATGTTCGGTCTCAGTCGGCCCGGCCGCGACGACTAGCACGTCGATCCCCAACCGCGCCAGCTCCGGCCGCACGGCTTGGCTGAAACCGTGCAGGGCGAATTTGCTGGCCGAGTACTCGCTCTTATGCGGCGACCCGCGCTCGCCAAGAATTGAGCCGATGTTCACGACCATCGGTTGCACGCCGGCCCTCAATAACGGAATCGCTTCGCGGATCAGTTCGACCGGTGCGAAGAAGTTCACCTCCATGATCGGCCGAATGCGTTCCGGACTGGCTTCAGCAAACCGTCCGTGCGCGGCGACGCCCGCGTTGTTCACGAGTATGTCGAGACCGCCGAGTTCGTCGCGCGCCGCATCGAGCGCCCGGCGGCGCGCATCCGCATCGGTGACGTCGCCGACGATTGGAATGGCGCGCCGATTGAACGCCGCGACTTGCTTCGCAACTTCCGCCAGCCGTTCTTCACGCCGCGCTAACAGAACGAGGTCGACGCCGCGTCGCGCGAGTTCAACCGCAAGTGCCCGCCCGATGCCGCTCGACGCCCCGGTCACCAGTGCGCGCCGATTCGTGAGTCGTCGATGGGCCATAGCGTAGGTTAGGCTTTCTAGCCTGACCCCCACAACCGCTGCGTCAGGCTAGAAAGCCTAACGTACGTTTACGCCACGTCGCTGATCGCGTCGCCATTCGCGATCGCGTGGCCGTTGCCGTTCCGCTCCAGATCCTGTCCGGTGCGGCGAAGTCGGATTCGCGCGTCGTCGGCCGGAATCGTCGCGAGATATTTTCGCGGCATGCGGCAATGGACCGAAACGCGGTCGTCGGCATACGTGCGGCTGAGAATTTCGCCGTGCTTGGCCAGGTAGGCCAACAAACGGCCGTTGGACACGTCTAATTCCACGTCGACGTCGAGAAAATGCTGCGTCAGTGCATCGCTCACCGCTGCGGCCAGTCGCGAAAGCCCTTCGCCGGTTCGCGCGCTGATTGGAATGGCAGCCGGGTAACGCTGCATCAGCATAGTCAGCGTGCTGGGCTCGTCGATCGCGTCGATTTGGTTGAGCACCAAGAGCGTATCCTTCTCGTGGATGTCGAGCTCCTCGAGCACCTTGTACACCGCTGCGATCTGATCAATCACCGCCGGATTGCTCGCATCCGCCACGTGCAGCAGCAAATCGGCCTGCCGCGCTTCCTCGAGCGTTGCCTGGAAGCTTGCCACCAGGCTGTGCGGCAGATCGCGGATGAAACCGACCGTGTCCGAAAGCAGCACGGGTCCCCAATTGGGGAGCTGCCAACGTCGGGTGCGAGTGTCGAGCGTGGCGAACAGCTTGTCCTCGGCTAATGCATCGGCGCCCGTTAGCTTGTTCAGCAGTGTGCTCTTGCCGGCGTTCGTGTAGCCCACGAGCGACACGGTCATGCAATCGCTCCGCGCGGCCACTTCGCGCTCCTTTCGCCGCAGCACGCGACCCAGCTCGCCGCGCAGCTCAACGATCCGCCGCTCCACGAGCCGGCGGTCCGTTTCCAATTGCTTTTCACCAGGGCCGCGCATGCCGACGCCCGCCTTGATGCGCGACAAGTGCGTCCACATCCGCTTGAGCCGCGGCAGCGAATACTCAAGCTGAGCCAGCTCGACGGCCAGGCGTGCTTCGTGCGTTTGAGCACGCGTCGAGAAGATGTCGAGGATCACCTCGGTGCGATCCAGAACTTTCACCTTCAGCTCGCGCTCCAAGTTGCGCGTTTGAGCGGGAGAAAGATTGTTGTCGAAGATGACGGCATCGGCATCGGTGGCTCGGACCATGAGCTCAAGCTGCTCCACTTTGCCCTTGCCGAGATAGGTCGTCTGATCGGGCGCTTCGCGCTTCTGAGTCAGCCGGCCGACGATTTCCGCCCCGGCTGTTTCCACAAGGCCCGCCAACTCGTCCAAGTTGTCGCGGACGCTCTCGCGATCTTTCAGCTCGACGCCGACCAAAACGGCCGACTCGCTTTGTACGCCCTGCTTACGGTCGATTTCCTTCACTAGAGATAGAGGCTCCTGATCGGGCCAAGATGTGCGTGTGTCATTCTACCTGATGTATTATACCTCGCTGTCAAGAGGCTCGAAATTCTAGGACGCAGCGATGTCGGCGGTGGTTCACACCGATTGGTTGGAAATTTCGGATTGCGGATTGGGGAGGGGTTTCTTCCAACAATCCGCAATCCGAAATCCGCAATTCTTACCAAATAAACTCAATACCCGCGTGGCCGCCGTGGTAGAAAACGTCGCTGTCGTCCTCGACGAACGGCGTTCTCAGCGGACCGAGCCCATTGTCCACGGGACCCGGATTATACGGCGAACCCGTGTTAAAATTCTCGCCGGCCAGCACCACCGAGTCGATAAACAGCACTTCGTAACCCACGCGCAGCGACACGCTCGGCAACACGTCGGCCACCAGGTCGACACTGGCCTCGCCAATAAACGCGGCCTGGTCCTCGTCGAATTCCTCGAGCAGCGTGGGCGGC
>JAKEIB010000266.1 GCA_022614705.1 Planctomycetota bacterium
AGCCGGACACTACTGATTCTAGCAATGTATCGTTTAGGTCCGCCGGACGAAGCGACTCGTCATCATCTCATGGAGCGTTTGGGAAAAATGTACCCGGCCGGCGATCGTGAAGCGAATGTCTTGCTCACCGAGCTGCTTTGTTATCTTCAGGCTCCAATTGCAGCCGAAAAGGGCATCAACCTGTTGACGGCCGCGCTGACTCAAGAGGAGCAGTTAGATATTGCGAGATCTTTGCGGTTTCTCAAAGTTGGTTGGACTTTGCAGACGCGGCGAGAGTTCTTCGAATGGTTGCTTCGAGCGCAAGCCTATCGAGGCGGCGTGAACTTCACGACCTTCATCGACGAAATAAAAGCCGACGCGCTGAAAGGGATGACCGATCGAGAGCTTCACGCGTTGAAAGACGTTATCGATGCCCCGATTCCGACCCAAGTCTCGACCGATTCGATAAAAGCGAGGTCCGTTGTCAAGGAATGGACGAAGGACGAAGTCCTCTCGCTTCTGGACGAACGGCTGCAGCATCGTGACTTCGAGCACGGCAAGGCGATGTTCGCCGCGGCGAACTGCTTCAAGTGTCACCGTTTTGACGGGGAAGGGGGCGTCGTCGGGCCAGACCTTACGCTCTTGTCGGGAAGATTCAGCGCGCGCGACATCCTTGAATCGGTGATGGACCCCGACAAAGTGATTAGCGATCAATATGCCGCGGTGACCGTGATCACGACGAATGGAAAAGCCATTACCGGCCGGATCGTGAATTTTGGCCGCAACGCGATCGACATCAACACCGACATGCTCGATCCCACGGCGGTTGAGACGGTGAACCCATCGGATGTCGATGAGCTGGAAACGGCAACCGTCTCCATGATGCCGTCGGGACTGCTCAATACGCTGAACGAAACGGAGCTCTTGGACTTGTTTGCATTTCTGCTGTCGCGAGGCGATCGCCATCACGCGATGTTCGATCCGTAAACCACAGGCGAGCAAACTTCCGCCGCTAACTCGATACGTCGCCGTAGGCATGAACTTTGTCGCAGATGAGCTTCAAGGATTCTTCCAGATTGCCGCTGGCCGTTTTGAATGCGTTGGCGTCGATCGCCAGTGGGGCGCCGATTACGACAAGCGGGGCGCCGTATTCCGGAGTGCGGACGGCCTGTTCCAGCGTCAGCCCGCCCACGGCCTGCACGGGAACTTGAACGGCTTTCACCACTTCGCGAAGTTGATCGAGGGGACTCGGCATGCGTCGTCCGCTGGCGGCGATGCCGCGACGCTCGTCGTAGCCGATGTGGTGGATGACGAAGTCGCAGCCCAGATCCTCCAATCGCCGCGCGCCGGCAATCATGTCGTCGCACGCCAGGTTGTCGCCCATCACTTTGATGCCGAGATCGCGCCCGGCTTTCACGACACAGCGGATCGTCTCCTCGTGGGCACGGGCCATCACGACGACGTGCGTGGCGCCGGCTTGGGCCATTAACTCCGCTTCGAGGTAACCGCCGTCCATGGTCTTGAGATCGGCGACGACGGGCGTTTGCGGAAAACGTTCGCGCAAAGCCCGCACGCCGTTCATGCCCTCGGCAATAATCAAGGGCGTACCCGCTTCGAGCCAGTCAACGCCCGCGCGCAGCGACATTTCTGCGGTGGTAACGGCTTCCTTAATTGTGACAACGTCCAGCGAGATCTGTACGATGGGGCGCATCGGAATACATTGCGGGTTTATCGAATATTGGGTATCAAGATAACAGAAGCCAAGTCTCAAGCAAGCGTAGTCGTACTGCTAGGCATCGATTGACGAGTGTCGTTCCGAGGTCCGCCGAGGAATCAAGCCAGCCCCCTCGGCGGACCTCGGTTTGACAGGGCAGCTCGGATGTTTCCTCGCAAAACTATCGTCGGACTCGGTGAGGTGCTGTGGGACGTGTTTCCCGACGGCGCGCACTTTGGCGGCGCACCGGCCAACTTCGCTTGCTGCGCGGCGGAGCTGGGCGGCAACACGGTCGACGTGGCGGTTGTGAGTGCGGTCGGGCGCGACGATTTTGGGCGGCAAGCGATCGACCTGCTTCGTGCGCGCGGCATCGATACGGATTGTGTGTCGCACGTCGATTGGCCGACGGGGCAGGTTCTCGTGGAGTTGGATTGTAAGGGCCACGCCAGCTTTCGAATCGCGGAAGGCGCGGCCTGGGATAGCATTGTGTGGTCCGAACAGCTTGGAAAACTTGCGACCAGCTGCGATGCGGTGTGTTTTGGCACGCTGGCACAGCGCAGCGAGGTGTCGCGGCAGACGATTCAGGCCTTCGTTCGAGCCACGCGACCAGACTGCCTGCGAATTCTGGATATCAATTTGCGGAATCCGTTCTGGAATAATGAAATCCTGCTTCAATCCCTTGAATTGGCAAAGGTCGTCAAGCTTAATGAAGCCGAAATGGCAACCGTTGCACAGGTTCTTGATTGGAAGGTTGACGATGATGTGCTCCTAGATAGGATGTTGGATCAGTTCTCGCTCAATCTCGTCGCACTTACGCGCGGCGCGAGCGGCGCGGTTTTGGTAAATTCGTCGGGCGAGCACAGCGATTTGCCGGGCCGGCCCGTATCGGTGGTGGATACCGTCGGAGCGGGCGATGCGTACACCGCGGCGCTCGCCATCGGCATGCTGCGGGGCCTGCCGCTGGAAAAAATCAACGAGTGGGCGAATCGCGTCGCGGAATTTGTTTGTTCACAGTCCGGAGCGGCGCCCAAACTTCCGGCAAGTTTGCAACAGCCTTCATCATGACACGGTTCGGCATAATTTTTCCGCGAGGCCGTTATGAGCGTCAATGAGATCCGTTCTGCAGATAATCGTGGGAAGTGGATGGCGCTCATTGCAGCGCTGTTGGGTTGGACGTTCGACGGCTTTGAGATCGGTCTGTTTCCATTGGTTGGTCCAAGTGCGCTAGACCACCTGCTCAAGTCCGAGATTGCCGTGAATCCCACGGTGAAAGGCGATTGGTTTGGCGTCATCATGGCGGTTTTTCTTGTCGGCGCCGCGACCGGGGGCGTCGTCTTCGGCTGGCTGGGCGATCGCATCGGCCGGGTGCGGGCCATGTCGCTGAGCATCTTCACCTACGCGATTTTCACGGGACTGTGTGGATTTGCCAATGAAGCCTGGCAGATTGCGGCGCTGCGATTCGTGGCATCGCTGGGAATGGGGGGTGAATGGGCGCTGGGCGTGGCTTTGGTCACCGAGTTGTGGCCAGACAAATCGCGCGCCTTGCTGGCCGGCTTGATCGGGGCCGCCGCCAACGTGGGATTTTTGCTGGTCGGCCTGCTGAGCCTGGTGCTGGTGAGTTTCATTCACGGCCTCGGTGATTTCCTGTTGAGCATCGGCGTTTCGGCGGAAAGAACAGCGTCGCTAGTCGAAGGCGACGGGTGGCGACTTCTGATGATGGCCGGCTCGCTTCCGGCGCTGCTGATTTTCTTCATCCGGCTATTCGTGCCGGAGTCGCACAAATGGGAGGCCGAGCGCGATAAGGGTGGAACGAGCCATTGGGCCACGCGCGATCTCATCGGCGTTCTGATCGGTGCGTTGGGCGCGATGTCGGTCATTTTCGTCTGGTCGCCGCTACTTGAAGACTTCGTGCCCGCGGCAGCCAACAATGGAACGTTGAAAACCGTGCTGCGCGGGTCGGTTACTTCAATTGGATTGATCGTTGCATTGTTGGGCTACATTTATCCGGTCGTCCGCTATCTGGGTCGCGCTGAGGCGGCGGCCAGTCTACCGGCCGATAGTCGCGCGAAATACATTGGCCGCATGCTTCTCGGGGCTTGCCTCTCAGGTGTCGCGCTTCTCGGCACGTGGGGTTCGTTGCAATGGGCGCCGAAGTGGGCCATCGCGCTGGCCAAGCAGTTGCCGGCGGACGGGCAAGTGTATTTCGCAAAAGAGCACACGCAGATTGCATCGGCCGCCGGGGCCATCCTGGGCACGATTGTGGCCGCACTTTTGGGTGGCTGGCTCGGTCGCCGGCTTACGTACTTCGGGCTGTGCATCGCGTC
Organism: Planctomycetota bacterium; assembly: GCA_022614705.1. Classification (GTDB taxonomy): domain Bacteria; phylum Planctomycetota; class Planctomycetia; order Pirellulales; family Lacipirellulaceae; genus JABDGM01. Next base: position 4,018 of record JAKEIB010000266.1, read on the forward strand.
GTTTCTCTCGCTCGTGTATATGTATGTGGCGAACGATGCCTATGGGTCAAAATTTCTCGTCAGCGCGTTCGTTGCCGGCGGCGTCACGGCGGCGTTCTACGGCTGGTTTCCGCTGTATCTGCCGGAGCTGTTTCCGACCAGTATTCGGGCCACGAGCCAGGGCTTTGCGTTCAACTTCGGTCGTGTGCTTTCGGCAATTGGTACGCTTCAAACGGCTACACTTATTGGTTACTTTGAGCAGGGACTCGCAAAGGAACGAGTTGAAGTCGACGCGCTGCCGAGTGCCGGCGCTACGATTGCCGGAATTTACTTGGTCGGCCTGTTCATCATATGGTTAGGGCCTGAAACCAAGGGTCGTCCGCTACCGGAGTAGTCGCTTGCGTCCGCAATCGCCGTATTCATTGACGAACGATTCGTGTCGAATTCGCGCAATCCTCCAACCGTTGAACTTACGCAAGTCGCACGCGATCCCAACGGAAACGCTCCGTCCGTGCGGCATGCCCGCATGCTAGTTCTGGCCGCGGCGCTGATGTGGAGCACGGGCGGTTTCTTTGTGAAGTCGCCGTATTTCGTCGGTTGGACTGGCCCGGTGCTGGCTTTCTGGAGGGCGGCGTTTGCATGTCTCGTGCTGTGGCCGCTGGTTCGCCGGCCACGTTGGAATTGGCGGCTGATCCCCATGACGGCATTTTTTGCCGGCATGAACTACACCTATCTGACGTCGATGGTGACTGGCACGGCGGCCAACGCCATCTGGCTGCAATGCACGGCACCGGTGTGGGTGCTCCTTGTCGGTGTGCTGGTGTTCGGCGAGCGAGCTGAGTGGCGGGATTGGCTGATGGTGGCGCTGGCCATGTTGGGCGTCGGCGTGATCATCTACTACGAATCTCGCGGCGTGGCCTTCGCGGCAGTCGAATGGGGCCTGGTGTCGGGCATCATGTACGCGGGCGTTGTCCTCTCATTGCGGCAGCTACGCGGGTACGATTCCGTGTGGCTAGGGGCGGTGAATCATTTGGTCACAGCACTAGTCCTCGCGCCCTTCGTTCTGACCGAGTCGCGATTTCCTAGCGGCATGCAGTGGGTGTTCCTGGCCGGCTTTGGCATCGTGCAAATGGCGGTGCCCTACGTGCTCTTCGCGCGCGGTCTGCGCAGCATTGCAGGCCACGAGGCCACGGGCATCGGACTCGTTGAACCGTTGCTCCTTCCTGCTTGGGCCTGCTTGGCGTGGGGCGACCGCCCGGCGCCGTGGACTCTCGTCGGCGGCGGGCTGATTTTGATCGGCTTGGCGATTCGCTACATTGGGCCGCGGCGCCCCGATGACACACTGGTTGAGGTGCTTGACTGAGGCGGTAGCGAGTACCGTGGACATCGTGCCAGTGAAGCCGCGCGCAACATTGAACCAACCGCCAAGCACGCCAAGGAAGGCTCGCTGGCGCCGCGCTTGGCGCTCCGTTCGGTCGAACCGAGGCACCCCTCGCGTACGAGATTACAAGTCATGGCCCGTGAATGAAGCACATTGATCGAATTTCCAAAGAACCAATTGCGTAATAAACCACTTGCCTTACCACGCCCGCTGGACAAGGTTGCGCGACTGGTTTGTCCTGAGGGCCGTTCCACGGCCCTTCTCCGCGCCAGCGGTATTAGGCCCGCCGTTTACGGCGGGTGATGGAGATGCCAAAACCCACGTCGTACAGCCCCATTCATGGGGCTTCTCGCCGCTTTGAGGCGTCGCAGCGAGAAGGCCCGTAAACGGGCCTCGCTGCGGAGCTCTATATAGCAAATCACCCCGGCATGAATGCCGGGGCTATTACCGCTGGCGCGGGAAGGACCGTAAACGGTCCTGTAATCGGCAAACCGTTACCGTATTCGTTTTCTATGACTCGATGAGCCAAGTAAGTGCAGTAGGTCAGGCTGTGCCTGACGTTTGGGTTGGTGTCAGGCGGAGCCTGACCTACACAGAGGAATAAGCAACGTAGCACAACTGGCGGCCGATTTCAGCAACGATTTTGTCCACCCAGCGGGAGAGGGGGAGAGGGGAGACCTGCGGTCGGCGTTTGGTGCGGGGTCGGG
>JAKEIB010000267.1 GCA_022614705.1 Planctomycetota bacterium
CAAAGCAAGCTCACACGTATGTCCAATAACCCTTCGCTAATTCGCGGCATCTTCTTCCGTTGTTGTGTTGCAGATTTTTTCGGATGAGCCATAGGTCAGGCCGTGCCTGACAAATGCAACTATTGAGTCCTGCGCAGATAATGAACCTGTTGGGTGATAGCAAGGAGCGTGGAGCCGGAATTCTTGCTCCACGCTCCTAGCTCCGTGCTCCGTGCTTTTCCAGGAATGGCTCATTCGCTACGCAGAGATCAATAGTGAAAAGTCCTGTGTCAGGCACAGCCTGACCTACTCATTCGGTCGTAATCTGTAAACGCACGTTTGCCGATACGTCTCTCCCGGCCGCAATACGGCCTTCGGAAACTTCGACTGGTTGACCGAGTCCGGATAGTGCTGCGTTTCCAAACAGAAGCCGCTGCGATGCGCATACGGCTTGCCATTCTTGCCCTTCACGCCGTCCAAGAAGTTTCCACCGTAGAACTGCACGCCCGGCTTGGTCGTGAAGACACTCAGCACGCGTCCGGACTTGGGCTCGCGAACTTTGGCCGCCAGGGCCAGGTCACCGTCCTGATTATTCAACACGAAATTGTGGTCGTAGCCCTTGCCTGGTTTGTCGTTGAGCTTTTCCACTCGTTCGCCAATTTTGTGAAACTCGCGAAAGTCGAACGGCGTGTCCGCGACTGACGCGATCTCGCCCGTCGGAATGAGCGTGTCGTCGATCGGCGTGTAGTTGTCGGCCGCCAGCATCAGCTCGTGGTCCAAAACAGTCGGCGCGCCGGCCCCCGACAGATTGAAATACGCATGATTCGTAAGGTTAATGGGCGTGGCCTTGTCCGTAACCGCTTCGTAATCGATGCGCAGCTCGTTCTTATCCGTGAGCGTGTATGTGACGCGAGTCGTCAACGTGCCGGGAAACCCTTCCTCGCCGTCGGGGCTGACGTACTTGAATACTACGCCCTGCCCCTTGGCATTCTCGAACGGCCGCCCGTCCCATACGACTTTGTCGAGACTCCGCTTCACGCCGCCGTGCAGTGTGTTCGGTCCGTCGTTCTTGGTGAGCTGATACTCCTTGCCGTCGATCGTGAATTTCCCGCCGGCGATGCGGTTGGCCACGCGGCCCGTCGTTGCGCCGAAATAACCGTTGCCCTTGGACTCGTAGCCAGCCACGTCATCGAAGCCGAACACAACGTCGGCCATCTTGCCGTCCTTATCCGGCACGTGCCACTCGGTAAGCGTCGCCCCGCGCGAAATCAATCTCACGACAACGCCCTCGGAATTTGTAAGCGTGTACTCTTTCACCGACACACCGTCGGCCGTTTTTCCAAAATCGCTCACTTTCACCTCCGCCGTTGCAATCGCCGGTAATAGTGTTCCGACCAGGAAGATGGCAGCTGCACAGTGCGCCGCCTGCCACCCGCTGCAGCCAGTTTTGTCGTCGAAGAGGACTCGCGCATCCGCCATGTTGTCACCTCACTGGGATTCGCTGATGGTTCTGCCGATAGCAGTGCCGCCCAAATGCGGCGTCGATTATAGCCCCAATTAATAGCGCGTACCACGGTCGAGGACACGAACGCGCAGAACGCATCTGCGGCCGGCAATCCACCGGATATCCGCTCGCTTGTGGCGATTGTGCCGACTGGACGGAGAGTAACGAAAGACTGCCAAAGAAGCAAACCGCGCCCTCTGACCGAGCAATCTATGCCGGAGATCAGGACATCCCAAAAAGCTACGTTTTAGCGGCACCTGGCGTATTCGACCGGCGCCGCTAGAGCCGTCCGTCCCGCGAGCGCGGCCGTCGCGCAAACATCACTGCTTACCGAGGCAATCGCGTATGCTCTCGTTGAAATCGACAATTGCCAAATTAGTTCTCCGCCGCTTTGGCTCGCTGAGCTTGTGTTCCATGATGGCGCTGGCTGCCGGCACTGTCACGGCGAGTGAGTATTCCGACCTCGTTACATCCCACGGCCCCGTCGCGTATTGGAGACTTGGCGAATCGTCCGGCACGACGGCCGCCGACGCCACCGGCTCTCACGACGGTACCTATCAGAACAGCGTGACGCTGAGCGCGGGCGGCGCGATCTCGGGAGACTCGAACACCGCCGCGACGTTTGGCGGCGGGGCCAACGATCGCGTCCAGGTCAATGCCTTCGGCATCTCCGGCTCCGGAATCACCATACTTGCCTGGTTCAAGCCGAGTGGCTTCGGCAACGACCGCTTCCTCGCGAAGGCCACTGGTACCGCCGTCAGCGAACACTACTGGGCGCTGGGACTGGACAGCAGCAGTCGATTGAGCGCTTTCCTCAAAATCAGCGGCACGACGCAAAACCGCACGCCGACCGTAAGCGGCATGGCAAACGGCGTTTGGTCCTTCGCGGCCCTAACATACGACGGCGCCACGATGGTTACTTACTTCAACGGCCAGCAGGTCGACAGTGCGGCCTTCGCCGGAACGCTGTCGACCGACTCGTCCGTCGCCGTGGCCCTGGGAAATTTGCCGTCGGGGGCCGGCAATCGCGCGTTCAGCGGCGCTCTGGACGAAGTTGCCGTCTTCGACAAGCCACTCACGGCCGCCGAAATCTACGACTTGTACATAGCGGGCGGCGCTGGATTGCTCGGTCATTGGAAGCTCGTTGAAACCAGCGGCACCAACGCCGACGATTCCTCGCCACAAGCAAACGACGGCACATACAACAACGGAGTCGTATTGGGAAGTGCCGGGCCCTATCCCGGCGTGGGCGACAAAGCGGCCAATTTTGACGGCAGCGACGATTTCGTCGCCATCGCCAACGAAAACTTGTATGACCTCACCGGCCCGATGTCTGTTGCCGCTTGGTTCAAGGTCGATGTATTCGACGACAACGAACAGGCGATCGTCACGAAAGGAAATAACGCCTGGCGACTCCAACGGGCCGGCAGCACCAACGCCGTGGAGTTCTACTGCAATAGTTTGTCGACGCAAAGCGTGGTTAGCTCCGTCGACGTCAACGATGGCAAGTGGCACCACGCAGTGGGCATCTACACCGGCAGCCAGCTGCAGATTTATATCGACGGCGAGCTTAGCAACTCGGTCAATAGCTCCGGATCGATTCAGACAAACAATCGCGCTGTACGGATCGCGCGAAACTCCCAGGGCTCGGCGCGCTATTTCGACGGCTTGATCCACAACGTGCGCATCTACAGTCGTGACCTATCCGCCACCGAAGTCGCGAAGCTGTACGGGTCCGTCGGCCACTGGAAGTTGAATCAAACAAGTGGCACCACGGCGACCGATTCGTCGCTGGCCGCCAGCCACGGCACGGTGAACGGCGCCGCAAACTGGTCAACCCGCTGCACGGGGACCGGCGTCTTCGACTTCGATGGCAGCTCGAACTACGTCAGCATCCCCAGCGCGTCGCACCTGCAACCGACTTCCGCCATGACCATCGCCGGCTGGGTCAAGGGTGACTCTTGGGGATCGGGATCGGACGTAGATGTCATCCTTCGCAAAGGCGAGGGTGATCCGAACAACTACCAGCTGGCCATCGCCGACGGAAAAATCGCGCTGTACTTGGATGATTCCGACGCTGTCGGCATTCGCGGCAACACCGTGCTCACCGCCGGACAGTGGTACCACGTCGCCGCCACCTGGGACGGATCGACCGTCAAAATCTTTGTCAACGGCCAGCTCGATAACTCCGCCGCCCGCACCGGCACGATCGCCACCGATACCAGGCCGGTGTACCTCGGCGGCCACAGTGGCGCCGACTATTTTGACGGCATGATCTACGACGTGCGCTTCTACAACCGCGCCATCTACCCGGCCGACGTCGCCGAGCTCGCTGGGCTGGTCGGCCACTGGAAACTTGACGAGGCCAGCGGCCTGACGGCGGCCGATTCGTCACCTGCCGGAAACAACGGTACGCTCATCGGTGGCACCTGGACAAGTGGCCGGATCGATGGCGGACTGCAACTCAATGGAACCTCGAATTATGTCAATGTTCCGCACGCGCCCAGCCTGTCGCTGACGTCACAGATCACGGTCGCGGCGTGGGTCAACGCCGGCGCATTGAACGACTGGCAGACTGTGATCCAGAAAGGCACTTCCGGCGGCATCGGCAACTACTATTTCGGGACGTATTACGATGAGGTCGACTTCTCCCTTTACGATGGAGGCTGGTTCGACTTTATTACCACCGGCGTCAACCTCCAAACGGGCACGTGGTATCATCTTGCCGCCACCTTCGACAACGCAACGGACGAAGTTCATCTGTATGTCGACGGCGTAGAAGTTCTGAGCACAACCACAACGGCGTCTCCGCAGGCCAATTCACAGAACTTAACCGTGGGCACCTACGAGACGAGCTTATATTGGAACGGTACGCTCGACGACGTGCGCATTTACGGCCGCGTCCTCTGCCCCAGCGAGATTCAGGATCTATACAACGGAGGGAACTCCTTCGAAGGCGTGAAAATCATCAAGTGGGTCGAGATCCAGTAGCCCGGCTCCAATCGCTGGGACAGCCATTAGCCGCGACCACAACGGGCCGCCGGCCCTCTGCCTCCAAGTCGCTGGCGATCCGATCACCCTATGGGCAGTGCCCGGATCGCCGCTAGTCAGCGGCACTGCGCAGTGATTAGACTACTCGCATCGACGTCCCAAAAACGCAATCCTTAGGCACCAAACGATGCGACCACGCTGCTTCTCACTGTCAATTGCCCTTGCGCTGTGCTGCATGAGCCCTTTCGACATCGAGTACGCTCGTGCCGAGAACGACGCGACGCGCGCGATCGGCCGCGTCGAGCGACTCGATCCGGCACTCGACAAACTCGTGCCACAGGACGCCAAAATGGAGGTCATCGGCGAAGGGTTCGCCTGGTGTGAAGGCCCGGTCTGGGTCCGCAATAATACCCATCCCCATCGGCGAGGGGACAGGGGAGGGGGTTTCTTGCTGTTCTCCGACATCCCCAACAACGCCATCATGCGCTGGGATCACAAATCAGGCGTGCGACTTTATCTGAAGCCGGCCGGCTACACCGGCAACTCGCCACGCGGCGGCGAATCGGGCTCCAATGGCCTCACACTCGACCGCCAAGGTCGACTCATTTTATGTCAGCATGGCGATCGCCGAGTGGCCCGGCTCGACTCGGCCTGGGAAAATCCGAAACCAAAATACGTCACGGTGGCCGGTCGTTACGACGGCAAACGCTTCAACAGCCCCAACGACGCGGTCGCTCATTCCAGCGGTGCAATTTATTTCACGGATCCGCCCTACGGCTTGGAAAAAAACGTCGACGACCCGGCGAAAGAGTTGCCGCATCAAGGCGTCTACCGCATCGACCCGGACGGCAAAGTTACGTTGTTAACCAAAGACCTCGAGCGCCCCAATGGCATCGCGTTTGCGCCGGATGAAAAAACGCTTTATGTCGCCAACTCGCACGGTCCAAGGCCGATCATCATGGCGTTTCCGGTAAAAAGCGACGGTACGCTCGGCGAAGGCCGCGAATTCTTCAACGCCCGCGACCTCGACGCACAGCTGGAAGGCGCGTGCGACGGTTTGACCGTCGACAAGCACGGCAACCTGTTCGCAACCACCCCCGGCGGCGTCACCATTTTCTCGCCCGACGGAAAACGCCTCGGCTCACTGCTCACCGGCAAGCGCACCTCCAACTGCGAATTCGGCGAAGACGGATCCACGCTGTTCATCACCGCCGACGATTTGCTCCTCCGCGTCCCGCTCTCGACCAAGGGCGTCGGCTATTAACGAGGCAAGAGGGGGAGATAGGGAGAGGGGGAGACTTGAAGCAGCGCACGTCCAGAATTCAAACCTCCCCCCTCCCATTCTCCCCCTCTCCCCCTCTGTTCGACCCATGCAAGCGCTCCTCCTCACCGACTACCGCAAGCTTGAGCTCGTCTCGCTCGACCAGCCCACAATCGGCCCGAACGACGTGCTCGTACGAGTCGCCGCGTGCGGCATTTGCGGCAGCGACATCCACGGCTACGACGGCACGAGCGGCCGGCGCGTGCCGCCGATCGTGATGGGCCACGAAGCAGCCGGCATCGTCGCTGAGATCGGCGACGACGTGAATCGCGCGAAGGTTGGAGACCGCGTCACCTTCGATTCCACGATCTATTGCGGCCAGTGTGACGAGTGCCGCCGCGGCCAGGTAAACCTCTGCCCCAGTCGCCGCGTGCTTGGCGTCTCCTGCACCGAATATCGTCAGCACGGCGCGTTCGCCGAGTTCGTCGCTGTGCCGCAGCACATCCTCTATCCATTGCCGCCAACACTGCCATTCGAAAACGCGGCGCTCATCGAGCCGGTTTCCATCGCGCTGCACGCGGTCGCGCGGCTCAAAGCTGCCAAAGGCGAGCGGGCCGTCGTCGTCGGCAGTGGCATGATTGGTTTGCTCGTGATTCAGGCACTTCGCATCGTCGGCTGCGACGAGGTGATCGCGATCGACCTCGACGAATCACGTTTGGAACTTGCGGCCAAATTGGGCGCCAGCATAACAATCAACGCGTCCGGTGGCTGGGGTCGAGCCGAAGGCGAGCCCCCAGATGCGCCGCGTGCTGGGGGTTCGACCAAGCCTCGACCCCAGCCACCCATCGATTTTGACCTCGCCGTCGAAGCCGTCGGCAACGGGCCCGCCCTTGCCACGGCGATCAATTCCGTCCGCCGCGGCGGGCGCGTCGGCCTCGTCGGCAATCTCGCCCGCGAAGTGCCATTACCGCTGCAATCCGTCGTAACCCGCGAGCTGACGCTCGTCGCGAGCTGCGCGTCCGCCGGCGAATATCCGCGCGCCATTGAGTTACTCGCTAGCGGCGCGATCGACGTCGCACCGCTCATCAGCGCCGTCGCCCCACTTGCCGAGGGCCCGCGCTGGTTCGACCGCCTCCACGCCGCCGAACCCGGTCTTATGAAAGTCATCCTCCAACCCACATCACAGGAATGACCAATTTCCGAATGACGAATGACGAATAATCGTGAGTTTCGTGGTCATTAGTCATTCGTCATTCGTCATTTCCACGCCATGCCCGACCCCTCCGACCTCACCGGAAAAACCGCCCTCATCACCGGCGCCAGTCGCGGCCTCGGTCAACAATTCGCCCGTGCGCTCGCACGCGCCGGCGCCGACCTCGCCATCACCAGCCGCACCCGCGCCTCGCTCGAGCCATTCGCCGCCGAAATAAAATCGCTCGGCCGACGCGTCGCTTGTGTCGAGCTCGATATCCGCGACCAATCCAGCATCGAATCCGCCGTCGCCGACGCAATCAAACAGCTCGGCCAGATCGATATCCTCGTCAACAACGCCGGCTGCAACATCCGCAAGCCGGCCGTCGACGTCACGTGGGAGGATTGGAACACGATCCTCGACACCAATCTCCGCGGCACGTTCTTCGTCGCCCAAGCCGTGGCCAAACACATGATCCCGCACCGCACCGGCCGCATCATCAACATCGGCTCGGTCACGTGCGTCGCCGGTTACGCCGGCCTCGGCCCCTACGGCGCGAGCCGCGGCGGCGTGAAACAGCTCACGATGAGCCTCGCGCACGACTGGGGTCCACACGGCATCACCGTTAACTGCCTCGCCCCCGGCTGGTTCAAGACCGAACAAAGCCGCGCGCTCTACGAAGACCCAAGTTGGGTCGAATACTTGTGCGAACGCATCCCGCTAGGCCGCCCCGGCGCCCCCGGCGACCTCGACGGCGCCCTGCTCCTGTTGGCCTCCGACGCCAGCCGCTACATCACCGGCCAAACTTTGTTGGTCGATGGCGGCGTCTCCGTCGGCGCCCTTCGCGCGCTGCCGAAGCCGCAAAGCGGCGGCATCACTTAGCTGTGCGGCGTAAGCCCACGGAACGCGGATGCAAATGAAGCACGAAGCCGCGCAGCGGCGACATTGCTATTCATGTTTCCGATGATTGATCGGGACGAGGATCAAAGGTCACTATTCTTTAATTTGCCCCCGAAGCACCACGTCATCAAAATTCCCGTGGTCATCAAACGTGCCGATTCCGACCTGGCCCCAGGTAAAAGTTTTGTCCCGCGCCGTCATCACCGGTTTCTTCATGTCATCAAAATAAGCCTCCATCGTGCCGTCGCGGACCCTCCGCACGACTTTCACCTTGTGCCAGCCGTCGGTCCACGGCGTACCCTTCGCCTCGCGCGTGGTGATCATCTTCCGCGGCGCGTCGTTGACGATGAAGATCTGGCACGCGTGCGGGTCTGCTTTCGCGCCGAAATGCACGTAGTAGAAGTGCGACGGATCCTGGTAGCCCCAGAAGATACACAGGTCTCGATGCGGCCCAGCCGTGCTGTTCGTATTTTGCACTTTGGCCGTTAATTCGAAATCGCCCACCTTGACGTCCTTCAGTAGCGCGATGCTATGCGGGCTGCGATGCGGCGGCTCGTACTTGCTCGGCCCGGTGACGCGCAACACGCGCTTTCGTTCGCCGCCCAAGTCGACAATCTTCCACACCGAGTCCTTCGGATTCGGATCGGTCGTCCGCCAGCGGTTCATCCCGTGTCTTCCCCTCCCTTGTAGGGAGGGGTTAGGGGAGGGTTCGAAATCTTCCTTCAACAACAGCGGCAATTCGCGCTCCGCCGCAAGCACATTCACGCCGACGACGAAACTCGCCGCCCACCAGACAACCAACCCAATCGACTTCCTCATGGTCAAAAATGCTCCAACGTGGTCCACCGTAGCCCGCGTTTCAAGGCAAAGATGCGTTATTCGGACAAACTCTCCGGCTCGCCCGCTCAAACGACGACTTCGGCCTATCATATTGCCCCGCGCCGCACATTGCCATCAGCCATTAACACGGCAGCAAACCGCTTCCCTAGCCAAAACTATTTGCTAGTATTAAGAACTGTCGGGGACTGGCTCATTTTGCGGAGTCTTCGGAGCAAAATGTGCCTGTCCCCCTTTCCGAGGACCATTGCCTGGGAGGGCATGCCATGCACATCATCGGCTGGATTATTTTTGGCTTACTTGTGGGAATCATCGCCCGGTTCCTTATGCCTGGCGCGCAGCCAATGGGCATGATCCTGACGATCCTTCTCGGCATTGCCGGCTCGTTTTTCGGCGGCATGATCGCCAATCTGCTGCAGGGTGGCAATGTTTTCGACGGTCGCGCCGTCGGCTGGATCGGCTCGATTCTCGGCGCCCTACTGCTGCTCTTCCTTTACGGCATGATGCGGAAGAGGACCGTGTAGCC
>JAKEIB010000268.1 GCA_022614705.1 Planctomycetota bacterium
ACGCCGCGCCACGCGCACTCTGAACGACGACGTGCCTTGGAAGCCCACTTTGCTGTCGATGCCTATCCATACGCTTTTTCCGGCGGAGGCCAAGAACCCAGAGACCGGTCGATCATAATATCGGCCGAAAGAGCCGCGACTTGAGGGGGCGCCTGCTTCATAGCGGCACGACGTTTCAGGAACACGAAGGTTTCCTACGCAAATCTCGCATCCAAGGGCCCAATTCCAGTCGATTGCCCTTGGATCGCAATAAAACCGGAACCCGCCGAAAATCCAACTAACTCGGCCGGACGCTTCCCGATGTACAGGCGTGGCTGATGATGGGTGTCGTGAGCTTCGGTGCGATTGGCTTCAACGGCAGGTGCCGTGCTCAGAGACGCGCGTCGTCGGCCGCTTGAAGACGAGAGACAATTGATCGCAATCTCCGGAGTTGCGATGCAACATGCGGCTCCTCAGGCTCCGGGCCACGCCAACTTTCGAGGACAGAGATAGCTTTTTTGGACGCCTCAATGGCCATATCGGTATGGCCGTTACTCTCATATAGCCCTGCCAATTTGGCCCAAGCATCGGAGTGGCGCAGATGCACGCGGCGATTCCGCGGCGCACCACCGCAAGCGGCTTCGTAGAGCTTACTTGCACGCTCGAATGTGACGATGGCTTCCTCTTCGGCACCGCAGTTCAAATAGATGCCGCCCACTGTGTAACAGGTATCAGCGTGCCGTAAAGCGCCATTCCCACCAGCCAGTTCAGCGAAGTCGTGCCAACGCAGAGACTCTTCGGCGCATTGCAGGGCTGCTGTCCGTTGTCCCGATTCAAACTGACGGAGCGCTTTGAATCGCAAAATATCTCCGTATTCGCGCATTGCTTCGGGCGGGCAGTCATTCTTGGCCGATAAGACCTCAAACGACTTCACCGCCTCGTCGAGATAGTCATCGCTTTCGACTTCGCGGCCTGCGCTGTCAGCGTGCGTCGCAAGCCAAGCTGATACAGTGGCATGTTCCAGCCGATAGTCGTTTCGATCCGGAGACTTAAAAACCAGCGCTCGGAGCCCGTCCAATACTTCCGTTCTGGTCTTGTATGTGCGTTCTCGCGACGCCGCCGGTCGATGGACGGCATCCAAGCGCACCAGGGACTGTAACATACGGAATCTAAATTCCGCGTCGCTTGGAGCAGCCGCCATGAACCGGCGGCAGATTTCAATGCACGCGGAGTAATACTTTGCTGCCTCGAAGTCGCTGTTTTTTTCTCGGAACGCTTCTGCTTTCTCATAAAGGATGTCCGCATAGTCAAACACCACCGTTTGCCCGATTCTGTCATCGCCGCTGAATTCCCCGAATAGACGGTCGCCTTCAACGTGGTACATGCCATCGGCGAGCTGGTCATTCGTTAGCTGGAATATGCCGTACCACAAAAGCGTTTTGGCGAGCGCGCGGCGGTGAACGAGATTGGTCGGGTCGCTCTCGATCAGCTCATGCCACGCGGAAATACTGCGGCGGAAATTCTCACGGGCAGAGTCATGCTCTCGCTCGAGCGAATCGAGCCGGGCAAAGAAACAGTAAGCCGCTGCCTGCACTGGTTTGGCGTCGGTTCGGGCGCTCAACTGTCGAAGCAGGGCAACATAGTGCCGCGTCAGTTCGTCGCGCTGCTTCACGCCGTACTGATCGCTCTGACTGTGCCAGAACGTGGCGTCGTCGATCGCCCAGCCGAGACTGACGACGGCTTCTTCCGCCTGCCGAAGATTTTTCTCAGCTCGCTGCCATTGGGAGAAACTTGCCGTCGCCCCGACTAGGATGGCCAAGAGCAGGGCTGCTGCGAGACTCGCCATCGCAGGGCGGCGCATGCACCATCGCCAAGCTCGATCGGCGAGGCCAACCTGTCGGGCTTCGACGCACTCGCCATCGAGAAATCTCCGCAAGTCACGCGCTAACGCGGCGGCCGACTCATAGCGCTCGGTCGGCTCCTTCGCGAGGCACTTCGCGCAAATCGCGTCTAAGTCGCGCGGCACATCGTTGCGGATTGTTCTCACCGGCGGGGCGGACACACTTCGAATCAGTTCGACGAGCTCGACATCCCGATCGGCGGCAAACGGCAGACGAGCAGTGAGCAGCTCAAAGAGGATGACGCCCAGAGCATACAGGTCGGCGGCGGTTCCCACCCGAGTTTGGTCATCGAACGTCTGCTCCGGCGCCATGTAGGCGACCGTGCCAGCCATTCCGCTGCGCGAGGTGGGGCCGCCGGAATCGGGCGAACGGCTCGCCAATCCAAAGTCAGTTACCAGCGCCTGAGGCACGACTGAATCCATTGCGTCTGTTGGCAATTTGAGCAGGACGTTGGCCGGTTTCAGGTCGCGGTGAAGAATGCCGCGACTGTGCGCGTGCTGCACCGCGTCGGCGATTTGGGCGACCAGTTCGGCGGCAACCTTGGTGGAGACGCGCCCATTCTCGCGGTGCCATTGGCTGAGCGTCGGGCCGTTGCAGTAAGCTGATGCGATGTACCAGACCGCCCCGACTCTGCCGATGTCGAAGATGGGCACGATACCCGGATGGTCGAGCGAGGCGGCCGAGCGGGCCTCGTGAAACACGAACCGGCGCCAGCGTCCCAAAGCCAGCAGTTCCGGCCGCGGCAGCTTCAAAGCGACTTCGCGCTGAAGCCGCGGGTCGAACGCCAACAGGACGATCCCGAAACTGCCGTGACCCAAGACGCGAATCATTCGGAACCGGCCAAGTTCCGCCGTGCCTCCGACCTCATCTCTGCACGGCGCTCCGTCGGCGTCTGTTCCGCTGCTCGGTCCCGCCGCTGCATCCGTCGAACTGGCCGGCATCGCCTGTCTCAGTTGTTCTGCGAGAGCGTCGAACGCCGGGTCGACGGCATCAAATGCTTCCGGCGCTTCTTCGAGCCGCGCGCGGTCGATGCTTTGCTTGGCCATCCGAATTATCGTGCCGTCGACGGACTCGAATGACTGCTCACCGTGGGGGATTGACATAGCAAGTGGCCGTATCTCGTGATGCGGTTGCACAGAGCGTTTCCAGTTTCATGCAAACTTCGCCTACGACGCCTCCAGCTTCCGCAATTCGCTCTTAAGTCGTCTCATCGCGCGGTTCCAAAGCATCCGAACAGCGTCCTCCGTGCGGTCCAGCTTGACGGCGATTCTACCAAACTTGAGGCCGTCGACGATTCTCCAAGTAATTACTTGGCGATAGTGGGGCGGCAGGCAATCGAGAGCGACACGGACGCGCGTGATGTCGTCCTGCCGTGACAGTGTCACGCTGTCGTCGGTGCGCGCGTGTATAGCCAGGTAGTCGATCCACATCCGCGAATGGGCGCTATTGATGGGTCGCTCGCGGCGTGCGTCTCGCTTTTTAGCCTTTCGATACCGGCGATGCGCCGTGACAATCTCGTTCGCGAGGATTTCTTGCAACCACGAAACAACGTCCTGGACCTTATCGAATTGGCACGTCGGAAATGCCAGGGTCGCCTTGATGAGGGAATTCTGAACCAGATCCGACGCCGCAGCCTTCTGGCGCAACTCGGGATCCAATTGGTCGTTTGCCAGTTTGAGCAGCAGCGGCCGGTAGGCCTCCAAGAGCTGGTCGATAGCCGACGATTGCCCATCTCGCGCTGCCTTGAACCACGCCGAGACCTTGGCCGCCGGCGGAGCAGTCTTCTTGTCGCGGGAGTTCGTCACGTGCGGGCGCCCGTCCTCCACTGTCCGAATCGAGAAATCAGTGCCGAATGAACGTCGAGAAGTAGCAGTATAGACCACCAAAATTCGGCCAGCAATCAATGGCTGAGCGGCAGAAGTGGGAGTGTGTGTTCGACATACGAGGATTTTTAAAGAAATCGCGTTCGGTCGGTCAAGCAATTTGCGTTGACGAGCGCAGAGGGTAACTCGGGGTCCGCGACAGTTCTCAAATTCTTCTTAGTCTAGGAGCATATTTCTCTTGATGCGATCCAACGTCAGAGTGTTGTCCAACCGATGACTCCGCTCTAGCCGAACGCCGCGCTAGAAAGGCACGACGCGGTGCGACGGGACAAGCCATTCGGCTGTCTGGCCGATTCGACGGTCTCAGAAGTTTTTTACACGTTACACACGCCGACTCGCGTTTCCCAATCTGCAGGTCCTCGTCCCTACCTACTATCGATTGCAGGAGAGCATTATTCAATGACGTATCGATTTAGAACCACCGTCTCGATCCTGGCACTATTCATGGCTCACTCACATCGGTTACTCGCCGTGCCGATTGAATGGCCGATTTCAAGTGGAGGTAACGGCCACCACTATGAGTTTATTTCAGGGGCACATACCTGGCCCACTGCAAAAGCGCAAGCTGAAGTGAGTCGCTTCGGAGCTGCGAGTGGACATCTCGCAACTGTCGCTAGTAGCGCAGAAAATGCATTTCTAGCGCAACACTTCCCAAAGGCTTGGATTGGACTCACTGACAATGAAGCGTTCGGAGGATTCGAATCAATTAACCAACCAGACCGACAGCGGCACGGCTGGAAGTGGGTGA
>JAKEIB010000025.1 GCA_022614705.1 Planctomycetota bacterium
CTGCGTCACAGCTAAAAATACGGGTCTGGTTCGATGTAACCCCAATCATCACTGTGCTTGCCAGCAACTGCACCCGAAAATCAAGCTGTGACGCTGCACTAGCTCCGTGCTCCATGCTTTTTCCGGAATGGCTCATTCGCTGCGCAGAGATCAATAATTGATCGTTGCAAACGTGACAAGAGTGAAGAGACAGATGAGTACGAGTTTGGTCGCTAAGTCGAACTGGCCAGGATTCATCCTTACCGGAACGGCCGTTATCGCCCTGCTACTGGCGGCTTCCCCGACGGAGGCTCAGCAACCGCGCGCGACGGGCCTCGACGTTTCCGCCTGGCAGGGAAATTGGTCAACGACCCAATGGGCGACGATTCATCGTCCGACAAACCAACAAGTCGGCGGCGTGTTTGGCGACGGCCGAGACTTCGTATTCATCCGCGCCTCGCGCGGCGGCACCACGGGCGAAGACCATCTTCGCGGCGGCTACCCGGCCGACGACAATACCTTTTTCAGTCTCTCGCAACGGTACGATGACCTCTACTTCGTTCAGAACATTACTCGCGCCACGGCGGCCGGCATGTTTGCCGGCCCCTATCACTTTGGGCGAATGGATGTTATTGCCAGTACGCCAAACGCGAACGGCATTCCTAACAACGGTACTGACGAGGCCAACCATTTTCTCGAAATGGCGGGCGCTTGGATGCGTCCTGGATATTTGCTGCCGGTCTTTGATTTTGAGGCCGGTGCGGCCCAACGCACTCCGTCCGAGCTGGCCCAGTTCGCCATTGATTTCTCGGATCGAATTTACGCCGTGAAAGGCATCAGGCCGGCAGTTTACATTGGTAATAATTACGCCAGTCCAATGGACAGTATCGCACTGGCTGACGAAGTCGTCGCTGCTTACCCGACGCTTTGGAACGCTCGTTGGCCGAATCAGGCGGATCCCAATTCAATTCCCATCCAAACGGCCGATCCGGGCGACTACACGTCCACGATTTACGGTCCCTGGGACAATGCGCCGAACCCAGCCGATCCTTGGCACTTCTGGCAGTACACCAGCCAGGGCTACCTCAACGCTTACAGCAGCAATTTGGATTTAGACGTCGCCAAAGGTGGTCGCGAGTACCTCAAGGATCATCTCGTGCCTGCCCTGTGGGTCACCGACACCAGCGGCGATTGGAACGATCTCACGAAATGGAACAGCGGTCAGACGCCAGTTGCGCCGGTGCAAGCCCCAGGTCAGTTGACTCCAGTCGGAACTCTGGTCCTGCCCACGCCCCGGCTTCCGGGCGCAGACGACGCCGCCACGGGCGTCGACGGTCAGAACGACACCGTCATCCTCGACCGCGGCGTCGCCAACCCCACGATCACGCTCTCCTCCGGCACGCACGACATTCGCAAGCTGTACGTCCGCGAAGCGCTGAACATCACGGGCGGATCGCTGAACGTCAACTACGACAACCCGAAGTACGCCGCCAACGATCCGCTTCGCGACCCGGCGTCGACGCCGATCTCGGCGCAGTTTTCCGAAGCGGTTTCGCTCGGCGGCAGTGCGAGCTTGAGCGTTTACCGGCTCCAGGTCGATTCCACGCAAACCTTCACGCTCGGTGGCGGCTCGCTCACGTTCAACACAATCGACTTGATGCCGCACGGTACGACGCCGGCGAAGATCGCCGTGACCGGCAGCGTGAATTACTTGCCGCTGGAAAATGCCACGGCGACCATCGTCAACGGCTCGGGCGGCGGCAGTTCCGGCCTGCTCGATCTGGGCGGCGCAACGCGCACGTTTAACGTAGCCGACGGAACTTCCAACGTGGACATCGCGGTAAACGTGCCGATTTCCAACGGCGGCCTGACGAAAACCGGCCTGGGAACCCTCGCCCTCGGCAGCGTGAATTCGTACGCCGGCGATACCACCGTTCAGGCTGGAAGGCTGAGTATCAGCAATCCGTATCTGGCCGACGCGGCCGACGTTTATTTGTCGAACAGCGGAACTCTCGACTTGGGCTTCGCCGGCAACGACGTCGTCCGCTCGCTGTACCTCAACGGCGTTTCGCAGGCCGAAGGGTTCTGGGGCGCCGAGGGTTCCGGCGCGCAGTTCACCAGCCCGTTGATCACCGGCTCGGGCCTACTTCACGTCACCACGACCCCTCCACCGCCACCGCCCCCGCCGCCGCCAGGCCCCGGCAACATGCTCGATCACTTCGAGGTCGACGAACAGCACTTCGGCTGGGTTTACAATTTCTCGCCACCGTCGCAAACGTTCGGCCTTGCCGCTGCCACGACGATCGATCGCGTCGTTGGCGAGCATGAAGGCCTCGGCGCGGCGGCGCAACAGCTCAACCTCGTTTCCGACGGCTCGGCCAATTGGCAGATCCGCCATAACTCGGGCATCGGCTCGGCCGCGCAGCCGGCCGGTAACGTGCCGCTCGCGCCCACGGGCTACGTCGGCTTCTGGCTCAAAACCGACGACGCGAGCGTTGGCACCATTCAAATCGCCATCGACGATCCGGTTCCAGCCGGTGCCACGGCGATTGAAAAGGGAACGCCTCTGGCCGTCATCGCCGACAACCAGTGGCATCTCTATCAATGGAGCTTCGAAAACGACGATGATTGGATTCCGTTCAACACCGGCACCAACGGTGCGATCGACGCCGTGAACGGCACGATTACGATCGACTCGATCTGGATCACTGGCTCCGGCAATGCGCAAATCTATCTCGATACCGTCTCCCACAACGCCAACAGCTTACTGGCCGCACTCATTCCCGGCGACTACGACCGCAACGGCGTCGTAGACGCCGCCGACTATGCCACGTGGCGTGCCGGCTACGGTCAAGCCGTCCCGCCGGGAATCGGCGCCGACGGTAACGGCGACGGGGCCGTCGACCTGGCCGACTACGTCGTTTGGCGCCGCCAGATGTCGATGGCCGGCAGCGGAGCGGCCGGCAACGCGGCCAGCACCCCTGAGCCAGCGAGCTTGTTGCTCGTGGCGGCAGCCGTGTTGGGGCTAAGCCTGCTGAAGCCGAGGCGACGAACGCTTGCCGTTCGGCCTTGAATTCCCCTCGTGTCCCAGCAACATTATGCAGGTGCTCTCGCCCTTCAGTACTCGTTCACGACGCAAGATTGCCCTGAAGGGGCGGCATGATTCGTATTGCATTGGTGTCGCGCTCTTTCAGAGCTAACGATCGTTCGGTTCATTTTCCCAGGGCTGCGCCATTGTCCTTACCCACAATTTCCGTCCCGGAGGGACGTGATGAAAATAGCCTAGCGATTCACACGAATATGCATGTGCATGCATTGAATCGGTCCCGTAGGGACCAGTCGAAAATAGCCCAGCACTTTCAGTGCTGGGGCACTTGCGCAACCGCATCCGTCACGTCCCGTAGGGACGACTGAACACATTACCACGCAGCATTCGTTCGGACGTCCCTAACGGGACTTGAAATCGCGATTCCGGCTTTACCCAGCAATGGAATTGCTGGGCTATTGTCGCGTGTCCCTCCGGGACACCAACGCGCTCGATAACTTGGCTACCACATGCGGCACGTGCTAACGTTTGAATAATCGCCGCCGGCGAGCCATAAAAAAACCGCACCAGGTTCGAACCTGGTGCGGTTCTTGTGTGAGTAACGTATCGTTATCGCCGGCGTCCGGCGGCACAAACGCCCAATAGGGACAATGCCACCAGCACCAGGCTCGTCGGCTCGGGGACGGGGATCCACTTGAGCCGCATGTCGTCGTAATACGCCGCGTTATTCGCGTTCGACACGCCGGAGCCCAATCGAATCACGTCGTAGCTGCGGAGCGACGTGGCCGTGCCGACGTTATGGACCTTCTCGGCGAGGACGCCATCCACGAAGAAGTCAAAATCGGTGCTGAGACCATCGTCGGTGCCGACGACGACCTTCAGGTTATGCCAGCCCGCGGACCGCGCGCCCGTGCCGAAATCGTTCAACTTGAAATACGCGCCGGAAGCGGTCCCGCCGCCGGCCTCATTGGGGCCCCCGTCCGGGTCGACGGCAGAGTGGGCAAAGCCCAGGATGCGCGCCATGTAGAACTGGCCGCCGCTGTCCGTTCCGGACTGATTATTATTCATGCCCATCGAAAGGAGCTGGCCCGGCGGGGTGGCGCCCGGGCCGGTCCCGTCCTGGAGATTCGAGTACTGGCGGAACGGAGACGCCGTCGGTGCTGTGTCGTAAAAATTGAAGCTCCAAACCAACTTCCGAGTGAGCGAAGGCGCGCCCGGTTCCGCAAAGGTGCGCTGGTTGCGCTGTTGGCCGGTGGTCAGGGTTCCGTCGACCTCGATGGACTTTGCCGGGCTGCTGGACTGAACAGTCGAGAGATCGGCGCTTAACGGCGCGACCGTGCCGATTGCCGGCCATGCGGCTTGGAACGCGGCCTGATCCGCATATTGGTCGAAGCGATCGGCAAGAATCGGTGCGGCCTTGGCCGCCGATAGACCGGTGGCAAAGACAATTGCCGCCGTAACCAGGGTTGTGCATCGGTTCATTAGCGATTTCTCCCAGCCAATAAAGTTAATCAACGTGAAGGCCCACAGGCGTAGCCCGGCGGCTACTACTCCCTCCCCTGAGAATAACCGGATCGACCGCTAACGCAATAAAATTCCGCGCAATTTATTCTCGTTATTTTGCATTTCTTCGTTTCTGGCTTGGACGCCGGCCAACCCCCGACTTTTTGACTGCTTTACGGCTTCCCCCCGGTCATTTCCGGGCAAACTTACTCCAACTTGAAGTCAATCGGCGCCTCTTGGTCCGCGGCGACGGTCGCCGTAAGCGTGCTCCTGGCCCGCGTGGCGTATTTCGGCGGCAGCACGAACTTCGGCGGTGGAACGGGATCGCCTTCCCTGTATCCCGCCGGCAACGGCTCGGTGTAGCTCACCGCCACCACGTATTCGCCTGGCGAGAGCTCGATGCTGTACGAGCCGTCGGTCGAAAGCCCGGCATTCACGGGCCGGCCGGCTGCTGGGAAGAACGTCACCGAGCCGTGCTTGAGCGGCTCGCCTTGGTAGGTCACCTTGCCCTCGAGCGTCACGCTGTCGGATGCCTGGCCGCACCCGATCGCGCCGAGCGTTGCCGCTGCCAGAACGATGCAATACAGAAACATCGCGTGCGAACCAATACAACATTCATTGGAACAGGAGGCAACAGAGTTAGCAGAGATCATAAGCCGTTTAGAGCGTCCAGCAAATTGAACCGCCAAGACGCCAAGTGCGCCAAGCGACACATAAAAGCCAATGAATTTTCTTGGGCACCTTTGCGTTCTTGGCGGTTTCATTCATTCTGTTCGTTGCGCTTACTTCGCCTCTGCGTCCTCTGTTATCTCCTGTTCAACTTGGGCTCAGCTAGAAGTCGCTGACGGTTTCCTCGCCATTGCGCGAGCCGAGCGCGAGAAATATCTTGGTGTCGATGTCATCCGGCAGCATCTTCACGCTGCCGTCGCCGTAGCAGAAGTTCGCGCCGCCCTTGTGGAAGCTGCCGAATGGAAGATCATTGACGGATACTTCTTTCGGATTGCCAGGGAGTATGGTGGGGCGGTCACCCAGGTCGTTTCGATGGTCAAAGTAAGCGTTAATCATTGGGTCGTGGTTAATCGGCCACCGGTCGCTAAGGTTTTTGCAGGCGAAGAAGGCGGTGGTCGGCTGGGGTCCGTCAGGGATCCTGGCCGGCTCCCGAGGATTGGAGCGCGGATCCTGCGGCTCTTTCCAATACGCGCCGATCATCCACGTCCGAATTTGGTAGAATCGTTCGCCAATTAAGAGCGTCTTGCTCAATCCGTCAGACGCTTGTTTCAGCGAAACGGGCCAACCCTGAATCAACAGCCCGTCGTAATTGTTTGCCCCGAATATACCGCCTACACCCTGGGCGACGCAGAAGTTGCCCGCCGTCTTCTTATCCGGACAAGAGCCCGTTCGAGCATAATAGGAGCCCGCAACGCCGGCATAGCTCATGCCCTTCCAATCCGGGTTCACGAATTTCTCGAGCTGATTTGGCAAATCACCGTCGCTTGGGCAAAGATACATCGGCGGCTTGAGTTTGTTCAATTCGTTAAACACGGGATCGCTGCCACTGTAGACATTCTTTCCCCCCTTGAATTGCTTAAGTGCTTCATCACCGATGACAGGGTCTTCGAGGTACGGAAGGATCTGCACCGGCCAGCCGAGTCCGCTCCATTGGTCCATGAGAGCGTTCATCGAACCCATGGGAAGCTCGCCTTTCGACGACTCGTAGTTCAGGCAGGCCAGCGCGATGTTCTTGAGATTGTTCTGGCATTGCGTGCGGCGGGCCGCTTCGCGGGCGGCTTGAATCGCCGGCAGCAGCATTGCCACCAGGATGCCGATGATCGCGATCACGACCAGGAGCTCAACCAGCGTGAAAGCGGCGGAGAGGCGACTGCAAAAGCGATGGCGATGAACGTTCATGGCATAATTTCTATGTCGGCATGAAAAGGCCAGGCATTACCCACGACTGGGCCGCGACTGCCCCGAGACAAGATCCGAACCGGGGTCGCAGATCCCGGCGACCGTATGCGCGTTTCAACCGCTCGCCGGACGCGCGACGTTCCTCTGCGCGCCATCGGTCGATGCCCTTGCTCCAACGACGCCCGGTAGTGGCTCGATCTCAAACTTCAGATCGTCGATGTCGTCGTCGACGGTGACCGTGTAACCCGACGTGGCCGGATTCATGTATTTCGCCTGGATCAGCGACGTGGGGTCCAAGGGGCCTTTCAGCACGGCGAACGTGACGTTATACGCGCCTTCGTAAACGCCGTCGCCCGGCACGCGAGTAAACAGGTCAAACGAACCATCGGGTCCAATCGCGCCGCTGGCGCCTTTGCGGACTTCGGCCGTGCTGTCCTGCGCAGGCTGCAACCTTACCACGGCAACTCCGCCGCGCGGCACCGAACCGTCCTTGTAAAGCACCTGGCCACTGACCTGGTACATCGCCGGCCCGCGATTGCATCCGGAAACCGCAGCCAAGCAAAGCGAAAAGATTGCAACCAGCCGGACATTCGGTTGGGCAAGTGATTTCAGCATTGCACCAGAGTTTGGAGCAGCCATCAATGAAACGCTACGTAAATTGCGTGAGTCGATCAGTTTTAGTCGCATCTAGGTCCGCGGCCACTGACACCGTTGTAAGCTCCGCCCTGACCGCCATCGGCGCTGGTAATCATCCAATCCCACACCGTGCAGCATCCTCCATAACAGCCGCTTGTTTCAATATCGTCGGTGATAAACTGAACGCTGCCGTCGCACATCGCAACGTGGATGCCGCCCGGATGCTTGCTGCGCACCGTGGCTTGGTCGAAGCCGCCTCCGCCGCTCACGGTCATGCATTCAGCTATACCCAGTTGGTTGGTAGCAGCTGTGCACTGGCCAGGAGCATCGGAAAAGTCGGCATACACATCATCCGAATTGGCGCCACAAAAATTAGGTCCATTCGCGTCGCCGCCCGCCCCGTACATCGCGATGAGACTTGCGCCGGCATGGCCCAAAGCCCAAACGCCGCGTGCATCCTGTTCGGTGAGGCCGGCCCTGATTTCGCCGAGCATGATTGTCTTGCTCGTGCCGTCGGTGATCTGTCTCAATGAGACGCTCGCATTCGGACCCATGACACCGCGTTTACAAAAAAGAGTTGTCCCATTATTCCAATCAGTCCCTGCCCAAGCCCAGCTGTCCGGGCCATTCATATATCGTTTGTCGCCAAGTCCAACAGGATTGCCGTAAATAAACGCGCGTCCTGCGCTGGCGGCGTAGTTGCCGCGCGCCCAGTTGCCATTCGGAGGCGCGTGAGGCGAACCGGTCTTGCCTTGATACTTTGTCTGGTTGAACGCGTCGCTCGGACAAAGCAGCACCGGAATGTTGGTTCCGCGCGCCTGAACGTTGCGATTATTGGAGCCAGCCTCGTTAATTCCCACCGAGAGATCGAATAAATCGGCTATCGCCTGATCCTCGAGCAACGGCAAGATCTTGATGATCCAGTTCGGACCGTACTTAGCCATTGTCTGAACAGGAACATTGCCCCCCGCATTTGGATCAAACGTCATGCCCGCGGGAAACTCTTTGTGGGACGATTCGTAGTTGACGACGGCGAGCGCGACGTTGTGAATGTTGCTTTGGCACTGAGCTCTACGGGCCGCTTCGCGGGCGGCTTGAATCGCGGGCAACAACAGCGCCACCAGAATGCCGATTATCGCGATCACCACCAATAGCTCGACGAGTGTGAAACCCAAAAATGTTGGCCCGCGACGATGCCACATCGGCCGCGTGTGGCCTTGAGAAAATGCTCGAGTCGAGCTTGAACGCATCTCAGCACCTGTTGCTCGTGGAGCGCCCGGCCGATTGGAGACAAGTTGCCGCGCCGGCGCGCTTCGGAATTCAGCCTGGGTTATATTCATTCTACTCATTGTTCCGCGCTCTAATCAACGGAAACGACGCGCAGGCGTTTCACGCATTAGCGCAGAAACGCGGAGCCGAAGTGTACGCTGCGGCGCTGTTCGGTGTCGGAACGGATACGCTGGATTAATTTGCTCCAAACGCATCGGGCTAGAACCGACACCGATTCAAGGCCCGATAATTCTAGGATTGGACGTGGCTAAAAACAAACAAACCCCCGGGGCAAACTCGCGTTTGGACCCGGAGGTTGAAAATGTCACGCAGTCGACGAACTACTGACCG
This sequence comes from Planctomycetota bacterium, assembly GCA_022614705.1. Lineage (GTDB taxonomy): Bacteria > Planctomycetota > Planctomycetia > Pirellulales > Lacipirellulaceae > JABDGM01. The sequence goes on from JAKEIB010000025.1 coordinate 8,693, forward strand.
CGTCGGCGACCGACGAGCGCGGCAACAGCGATCACAACCATGGCGACGCTGGTAGGCTCGGGCACGGCCCCGCCGCCACCGGCGCCAGCGCCGCCCGGCTCACCGAAATTCTGGACCCACGTGTTGTAGCCGGCCGGGTTGCCGCCATGGCTGGCCGGGTCCTTTCGCCACAGCACATAGTCCGCTTGGTCCACTGTGCCGTCGCCGTTATAGTCGCCGGGCAGGCCAGGACCAACCGAAACGTTCAGCAGGCCTGTGCCCGTGATTAACGCGGTCTCATGCGCAGCGCCCGAGCCAACAGCACCCCACGTGCCCGTGGCTTGCATTGCAGCGTCGATAAACAACGAGTCGATGGTGTCTGTGGCCGCAAAGCTCAAGTCGAAAATCGAGCCAGTCGTCAAAAACACGTCCGCGGTGTCGGCCAGCGACGCGCTGTTGGTGCGCAACGTGCCGCCAAGGACGGACGTGTCGCCGGTGTACGACTTCACGCCGTCCATCGTAAACGTCCCCGTGCCCGTCTTGGCCAGGCTGCCCGTGCCGGTGATGGAGCCACTGTAGGTGCTCGACGTGTTGTCGGCGCCGGTGGTGAGCGTAACGGCGGCGCCGTTGATGTTGGTTTCACCACGCGTGGCATTGCCGCCCGATAGCGAGCCGATCGTTTCGTTGGCGCTGACGCGGAAGATGGCCGTATTCAGAACGGTGACAACGCCGCCATTGTTGCCGCCCCAGTTGGACCGAGTGGAAATATCTACCCGCGACGTATCGGGTATGGCCGAGCCGCCGGTGGCGACAAGCGTGCCAAAGTTGACGGTCGTCGCACCGCCGTAAGTGTTCGTGCCGCCTAGAGTCAACGTCTGCGTCTGGCTGCCGATGATATTGGTAGTGCCGCCGCCGTCGTTTCGCGCCCAGCCGTTGAGCATCAGGCCGCCGGCGCCGCTGATCGGGCCGTTAATCGTTAAACTGGCATTCAGCACGACCATACTGTCTACTGTGGCGCCGGTGCCAGTCAGCACAAAGCTGCGCGTGGCCGGCGATGGCGGTTGCCCGCCTGCAGCACCGGTCATTCCGATGCTTGTACCGATGGCCGCACCGTTGGTCGTGTTCTCCACGGCGCCGCCGGCGACCATGACGGTGCCCGTGAGTGCGCCAAGACTTTGAGTCGTGCCGCCAGTGCCATCGACACGCAACAGGCCCTCTTGCACATCGAGCGTCGTGAAGTTGTTGTTATTGCGAAGGCGAAGTTCGCTGGGACCTTTCTTCGTGAGCGTCGCAGCCGTGGTGCCAGAAGCGAGATTAATGGTGCCCGTGTACGCCATGATGCTGTACGCGCCGCCGGCGCCGTTGGGCGTGTCGAGCGTGCCGCCGAGCGAAGTGAGCTCGATGGTGCCCAGGCCGCTCCAAATGCCGCTGCCAACACCGGTAATCTTGCTGCGAATCGTGCCGCCGTCCAAAGTCATCACCTGGCCTGCGGTGATGGTGAAGATTAAGAAGCCGGTATTCGGCATCTGCAAAATAGCGCCGTTATTGACGCGGGACGGGTTCGCGTTCAGAACGATCGATCCGTTACTGCCCTGGAATTCGACCATTCCTTCTTCAATGGTCAGCCCGGCTGCGTTTTGCGGCAGGGCGGCCGCGGGGATGGTGATAATCGCATCGGTGCCATCCGTACCGGCGGAGAAAACCGCGGTATTATTATCGGCCCACGCCTGCACGGCGCCGGTGCCGTCGGCAACGGTGTTCCAGTAGGTCGTGACGTCGTCCCAGTCGCCGTCATTAAAGCCGCCGACGTTTCCGACACCGGGGTCGGTTCCGTTAATATCCCAGTACAAGGTCTGCGCCTGGGCCGTCGAAAGGCTGCCTGCAATGAGCACAGCCGCCACCATAGTTGTGCAAAGTTTCATTAGATTCTCCACCCACGAAACAAAAAATTCCGACCAGGTCGCACGCCGGGTGAGCCCCAACCGATTACGACCCTTATTTTTAGAATAACCGTACGTTACACGCCGGCAAATAAATTTATGCGCAGTTTTTTCTCGTTTTTTCGCAAACCTTAGGTGACGGCTACAATGCCCGCGGTTCGCCTGTTTCACTTTTCACAGCGCTGAAATCCCTCCCCAGCGCCGTTCAAGCCCTTGATCGAGACACTCTGACGGTGCGGCCACAGATCAGATTGGGCGGCCTGAAAGCGCTTCGATACGTCGCACTAGCAGCCGGGGACCAAGTGGCAGCCTCGGTTGTCGTGGAACGCAACGATCGCGTTAAAGTGGCGAATTTGCAAAACGAGGCAGGCGAGTCACGGAGAATGCGACACAAAAGTTGCGTCGCGTGACCTTGCGGCGTTTAAGCGCCAATGGATAAGTGGACCCAATTACTTGGGCCGCTTTTCTTTGGCCCTCAGATGGCAGCACTTTATTGGACAGGCGGTGGAGCAAGCGGATTCGGCCATCAGTGGCAAAGCCGGAGGCCTGAGCTCCGTTCGCAAGAGCGAGCCAGACTAAGAGGCACGTCGTCGAATCATAGTCATCGGGCTACCTACCAGGGAGCAATCCTTTGCGTCATTCAAACGGTGGGTTCGTCGTCCTCCAGTCGCGCTAATTCGAGCGTCAATGTGCTGCCTGAAATCGCGGCCGGAATCCGTGCGCTCCCCGCGCATTGGCTGAGGAATTCAGGAATTGCGCGCAGGCATGCTTCCAGTAGCTCAAGTTCCCACTTGAGCGGCGTGCGAACGGCGAGTCCAGGATTCACGCGCAGGACCGACGGATACGCTTCCGGCCCGGCGATGGGCCAATCATTTTCTTCAGCCGCGTCGAGATCCTCCGGCGCGATCTCAAACGCCTCACTGTACGTGACCGAAAAGGCCGTGCTCATGCGGGCGGTCTCCTCGTCGGTGAATTCGCCGCGCAAGATAGTGCGGAGCACTCCAAGGTCCTCATACAGTGCCAGTCCTAGTTGCATGCCCGACTGCCCCATCACAACGGCATACCACGGGCCGCTATCGAATTTGTCGCAGGCGACCCGGATGATCGTGTCGCCGGGAACTTGTCGCCAGGGACGGCTGCGATAAAAGTCGGCTGCGGCAGCAAAAAAGCCGCCGAGTTGGCTGGGCGTAACTCCGGGGGAATGGACGAGAGCGCTGCGGCGATGGTCGCCCTCCAGATGATCCGCCAGCTCGCCGACCAGGCGACGCGCGTGTTCGAGATTCTTGGTGGCGATGCACTGCACTCCCGAGTACTCCAAACGCGCTGCCAGAGCATCACGTTGCTGGTCCGAAGCAACCTGGATGACACCGGGAAGGTGCGGCTCGCCCAGGGCGGGTTGGTGAATGGCCTGCCAAATTCCCTGCAGGAACCAGTCGTCATGAGGCTCTTCAGACACGATTTCCGTGGCCAAAATCGCGTCGCTCGCGACATCGGCCAGGAGAAACACCCATGGCCGAATTGGCTCGCCGGCAACTTGAATCCATGCGGGCAGTCTCCGCACAACCGCTTGCCAGGTTTCCTCCAATCGTTGGGGAAGTGCCGCGATCGTCGACCAATCCTGTTCCGCAGGCGAAGCCCCGCTCGCCATTCGCTGGGCTTCCTCGAAACGAGGAGTCACGTCCGCGAGCAGGCGATCAACCTGCTCCAAGGAATCGCTTAATTGGCATTCGACACCAATTTGTTGGAGTTTCGACTTCCACGACCGGAACCACACCTTTCGGGCCAGGCGAATTTCAGCCGGCCGGTGAGGTTCGCCATCGTGCGGCTGACGCATCGCATCGGTCAAAAGGTTCCAAACTTCACCGTCCTTAGGATGGTCGTCGAAGATCTCGAAGGCGAGCACTCGTTCTTCCGTCGCGCTCGCAATCACCAAGGCCCAGCGCGCGTTAATGTCATGGTCGCCATTCGCCGGTGCGGTAATGCCCCGCAGATCGATTTCCCAAACGTCACTCTCGTGTTGCGGCAATCTGGTCAATACGAGGCGGACTTTGCTCCACGCATCTCGCTTCCTATCGGCACGCGCAGCCACGGGGATTTTCAACGTCTTGCGCAGCCACACGGTGGCGCCGGGAGTGTCTTTCCATGCCGGCAAGAACTGCGCAGCATAGCAAACCGCCTCGTCCTCGCCGCCCATCGTGATGTAATCGGGGGCATGGGCCGGCATCGGATTGTCGCCCGTCAAATAAGCCGGCGCATGGCCATTGGTTTCCTGGGCCTCCAACAGGAGCGTCCGCGAGCGCTGCGTGTCTCCTTCCTGCCGGAAGGCCAGCAACGCCCGCGTGTAGGTCCACTCGGCCGAGGCATCATTTTCATATTCTTGCAGCAGGCGGTGCAGATCGTCGTGGCGTTCAAGGTCGAGCAGCATCGATGCCAGGCGATAGCGAATGCCCTGGTTATCGTTCGGATTGAGCCGCAACATTTCTCGGCAGTGACTGGCGGCGTCCTCGCGTCGACCGGATGCCCACAGACAGTTGGCCAGCCCTTCGCGGGCCCGCATGTACGGTCTGGTTTCCAGGAATCCCCAGAAGTGGCCGTCATATTCTTGAAATCCCTCTTTACCCAATGCTCGCTCGCCGGCCGCAACGCCCTGTTCATAGAATTCGAGCGCCTCGGGCAGACTCTGCGCATGCTCTGCCAATAGGACGTGTGCATCCGCACAATCGGGAGAGATCTCAAGCGCCTTGCGAGCCAAGGCAACTTGTCGTCGCAGGTTCGGCTCGTCGAACGCCTGGTACATGATCTGCTGAGCGTCGGCAACCGCTGAGTTCGCACCGGTCAACGTCGGTGCAAGTTGCCGCATTACGCCCTCGATCGCCCGTCGATCCACCAAGGGGGCATCGTGGAACTCAACTAACTTTTCACGGCGTCGGACGGACTGCTTGGATTTGCGGCTGGCTTTCTTTTTGGGCACGGTCGGCTCCTTCCCGGTTATGTGCGAGCCACCATTGTAAATTGTCCCATCAGGTACGAGAACATGCCGCGAAGCAAGAATTTTTTCGAGTCAGGCAACGTCCTCACACATCGGCTGCCTGAACTCACATGCGAGGACAAGCCGCCGAGAGAACTGATGCGGACGCTGCAATTAATGTGTTTGCGGGTTTCGGCTTGCTGAAAATGCAGGCCTGACTAGGAATCAGGCACCTTCGCAAGTGGGCGGGAAACTGCGGCAATCATCCAATTCGTCACTCCGTAGATGGCTAATCGATAGCCGCTTGTCCGAAATCGGTGCTGCGCGCCTGCTTGCGGAAATCTCGAATTGGCGATCACCATGTACGGCGACCTCCCACCCAACAATCTCGAATTCAAGCAAGTCGACGAGAAAGGACAGAATGTCGCCCGATTCGCTAGAGTGATACCAAAAGTCGAAGTTGGCGCATTGCTGATTGAGAGTCGCCCGATCACCGAGCCTGACGCGACGACCGCGAGTCGGGAAGCGTTGCGATGCGAAACGATTGTCACGCATCTTTCGCGTTCATCATGACACGATCTCGTGATGTACGCGGCCTCTTCCTTCTGGCCCAATTAGTCGATGGTCGAGGCCCATATATGGGTATATTAGCTTGTGGGCATCTAGCCCGAGCAGGTAAAGAATCGTGGCCTGCAAATCGCGCACGGTCATTTCGTTCTCGGTGACGAAGTAGCCAAACTCATCGGTTTCACCGTAGGTCAGTCCCGGCTTCATGCCGCCGCCGGCGAACAGCATCGTAAAGGCTCGCGGGTGATGGTCGCGGCCGAGAAACGTAGACCCGTGACGGGCCTCCATCATGGACGTACGGCCGAACTCGCCGCCCCAGATGACGAGCGTTTCATCCAAGAGTCCACGGATCTTGAGGTCGCGAATGAGCGCTGCAACCGGGCGATCAACCTCCTTGCACTTCTTTGGCAATTGATGCACCAAGTCGTCTTTGACGCCGGTGCCATGTCCGTCCCAGCCCCAATCATAAAGCTGAACGAATCGCACTCCTTGCTCGACCAGGCGCCGTGCTAAGAGACAATTGTTTGCGAACGAGGCTTGTCCGGGTGTTGCGCCGTAGGAAGCGAGCACCTGTGGTGTTTCGCGGCTGATATCCATCACTTCGGGCACCGACACTTGCATGCGAAATGCCAGCTCGTATTGCTCGATCCTGGCCACGGTTTCCGGTGAGCCGAACGCCTCAGCATGGTAACGATTGAGATTCGCCAAGGCGTCGAGGCTGCGTCGGCGGGCGCTGCGATTTATTCCTGGCGGATTGTCGACGAATAGAATCGGATCGCCGGCAGAGCGACACTGCATGCCTTGGTAGACGCCTGGCAGATAGCCGCTTCCCCACACGCTCTTCCCTGCGTCGGGCGAATGGCCGCCCGAACATAACACGACAAACCCTGGCAGGTCGCTGTTCAGAGTGCCCAGACCGTACGTGGCCCATGACCCTAAGGACGCATGGCCGAGCAACTGGCTTCCGGTATGCATCAACAGTTGGGCCGGAGCGTGATTGAACTGTTCCGTTGTTAGCGACCTGACCATAGTCAAGTCGTCGGCGCAGCTCGCGAGATGGGGCAATAGACTGGAAAACCACGCGCCGCTTTGTCCGTGCTGGGCAAAGCTGTACATCGTTCCTAAGAGTTTTGCTTGTCCCTTGATGAATGCGAACCGCTGTCCCTGGAGAAACTCTTGCGGACAATTCTGGCCGTTGCGCTTTGCCAGCTCCGGTTTATATTCAAACAGCTCGAGTTGCGATGGCCCGCCCGCCATGTGCAAGAAAATGACATGCTTGGCCTTGGCAGGGAAGCTCGGCGGGCGGCTGGCGAGTGCGGTATCGCGATTAACCGAGCGCCGTGCGCTAGCCGGATCACCCAAAAGTGATGCCAGCACAATGCCGCCCAGGCCGACGTGACACTGGCGCAAAAAGTGTCGTCGAGTGACGGCCTGCAGATATTCGTGCGCGAAGCTCATTTCGCTAACGTCTCATCCAAGTTCAAGAGAACATTGCTGACTACCGTCCATGCGGCTAATTCAGCCATGTGGTACGATTTTTTTGGCGGGCCCAGTTCGCTTGTGGCAATCTGAATAGCCGAGTCGTCATCCGTCTGGTACTGCGACTTTTCGGATTCAAAAAGCTCGACAATTTGCGCGATTTCCTTCGCCGTCGCGGGCCGCGCTAGGACGCAGCGCAGCGCAAAGTCCGCTCGCGCCTTCAGGTCGACTTGTGAGTGTTCCATGATGCGGCGCGCGAGCGCTTGAGCCGCTTCAACATAGACGGGGTCGTTTAACAATGCGAACGCGGCCACTGATGTATTCGTGGAGATTCTCCGTATCGCGCATGTCTCACGACTGGTTGCATCGAGCGCCATTGCGGAAGGGTACGGACTCGTGCGTCGCCAAAACGTGTATAAGCCCCGGCGATAACGATCCTCGCCGGTGCTTGTCCGCCAACGGTCGTCGCTGTAGACCATTTGCCAGACACCTTCGGGCTGCGGCGGCATGACGCTTGACCCGCCGATTTTTCGACTAAGCAGCCCCGACACCGCCAACGCCTGATCGCGAATTTGCTCGGCAGTCAGTCGGCCTTTCGGCCCGCGCGAAATTAATCGGTTGTCGGGATCGGCGGCACGTTTTTCCGGAGTCATCCGCGACGACTGCCGATACGTCGCTGACATAACGATCAACTTTGCGAGATGTTTGAGTGACCAGCCGTTCTCCATCAGGTCCACGGCCAGCCAGTCGAGAAGCTCTGGATGGCTGGGAAGCATGCCCTGCGAACCGAAGTCTTCACTAGTTAGCACGATTCCGCTTCCAAAGAATTGTTCCCAGTGCCGGTTCACGACGACTCTAGCCGTTAACGGGTTGTTACGGGCGACGAGCCACTTCGCCAGTCCGAGTCGATTGCCAGGCGTGTCTGCGGGAAATGGGGGAAAAACTTCCGGCGTGTCGGCTGTGACGACTTCACCTTTGTCGAGAAAGTTCCCGCGAACATGAATCTGTGTCGTTCGCTTCTGGTCTGGCGGCAACTCTTGCATAATCGGCGTCTTGTTCGAATCCTGCGCTGATGCCGGACTGTCGGCGGTTTGGCTTGAATTGCGTTGCTCAGCAGAAGCTGATTTAACAATCGCTATCGCCAACGTGGGTTCGAGGTCACTACGATCCGCATCCGCCGTTTGATTAAAGAAGGCGAATAGCTGGTAAAATTCTTGTTGCGACAGCGGGTCGAATTTGTGCGAATGGCACTGGCAGCATCCCATCGTAGTCCCCATCCACACCTGCATCGTGGTATTCACGCGATCCACCACTGCGGCGACACGAAACTCTTCGTCGTCCGTTCCGCCTTCGTCGTTTACCATCGTGTTGCGATGGAAAGCGGTTGCGATGAGCTGGTCGCGCGTGGGATTCGGCAGCAAATCGCCGGCGAGCTGTTCCAGCGTGAATCGGTCAAACGGCAAATCGCGGTTCAGGGCCTCGATGACCCAGTCGCGAAACGGCCAAATCGTGCGCCGCTTGTCGGTTTCATATCCGTTCGTGTCCGCGTACCTGGCGAGGTCGAGCCATTTGCTGGCCCAATGCTCACCGTACGCAGGCGATGCAAGGAGTCGGTCAACAACGCGCTCGTAAGCATCCGGCCGATCGTCATTGACGAATCCGTCCACTTCTTCGAGTGTGGGCGGCAGCCCGGTCAGGTCCAGCGTGACGCGGCGAATGAGTCGATACCGGTCTGCCTCCGGCTCCGGATTTAAACCCGCTTGTTCCAGCCGAGAGAGCACAAAGAAGTCGATTTCGTTTCGACACCACTCGGTATGGGAAACGCGCGGCAGAGGCGACCGCTGAGGAGGCTCATAGGCCCAGTGGCGCGAATATGGCGCTCCCTCAGCGATCCAGCGCTTGAGCTTAGCAATCTCGTCGGTGGTCAACTGACGGCCGGTCTCTATCGGCGGCATTCGCTCAGCAGAGTCGTTGCTAGTGATGCGACGAATCAACTCGCTGTCGTCGGGCATGCCAGGGACAATGGCACCGGAGTCGATCGCCACATCACGGACATCCAAGCGGAGATCTGCTTCGCGCTGACCCTCGTCGGGCCCGTGACACGAGAAGCAGTTCTTGGAAAGTATCGGCCGAATCTCAAAGCGAAAGTCGGGCGGTGATGTTTCAGCGCTGACCGCAGTGGTCCAGGAAATAGTTACCAATACCAGAGCGGCGACGTGATTTTCCAGTTCTTCTCTGGAGCGGCGAATCAAGTTTCGCTCCGGGCTAAAGCCCAACATAGAAAAGGCCGTGGATTCTGTACTTTACGGCCGCAAGGAAAGAAAATTAGGGAAGTTGGAGCGCCGGCTGGTGGTGCGACTCACGACCACGAAAGCAAGCAACGCCCCGCACTCCCGCGGCGCCTCCTCTCAAAGCGGCCATGCACGATTGGCGACTGCCCACACAATAGTAGATGCCGTCGACAGCCCCGATTTGGTATTGAGAAACCGATATATCCTATCACTACTGTCCGGCTAACGCCGGAGTGACTTCGGTTAACTCTTAGGATTTCAACAAGTTGCGTTCGACAATGCGTGTACACGATCTGAACTCGCCAGC
>JAKEIB010000269.1 GCA_022614705.1 Planctomycetota bacterium
CACGTCGAATAGGCGCCTACGCTCATGGCGCGCGCCTTGTCCCATGATATTATGTACTTGTCCAGGCCAATGTTGCAGATTTATTGCGATGGGCCATACGCTTGGTGCAGCTGCCCCAGCACTGAAAGTGCTGGGCTATTGTCGACGGGTCCCTACGGGACCGAAACAATGCATGCGTATGCGTAATCCTGATGGGCTGAGGGCGGAGAGCGAAGAGCCAGATTCCCAATTCTGGCCCTCAGCCCCTAGCCCTCGGCCCTCTGCCAGTGTTCTCACTCGCCATGCACTCCTCCCGACTCTTCTGGAAACTGCTTCTCGCCTGTGTGGGCTTAGGCCTGGCGGCCATTGTCACGTTTGGGCTCATTCTTTCCGGCCGGCTTCAGGATCAGATTATTCATCAAGTCGATCGTCGATTGCGCGATTCGGCCCAGTTGCTACGCGGCGAGTTGGCGCAGCAATTGGCCGCGGCGCCAAACGAGGCGTTTCAGGAGCGAGTGCGCCGACTTGGACAGGAGACGCACACTCGCTTTACGCTGATCGGCGCCGATGGCACAGTAGTGGCCGACTCCGAACGTCGAACGCTCGACGACGTGCGGACGATGGACAATCATCGCGACCGGCCCGAGATCGTGCAGGCGCGGGCCCGCGGGGAGGGACGGGCGACTCGTACCAGCACGACACTCGACGCGCTGCATCGATATTTCGCTGTACGCGCGGACGTCGACGGTAAACCGGTGGGCTACGTCCGTTCCGCGCTGCCCATGGCCGAGATCCTCGCACAAACGGCGGCGGTGCGCCGTTGGACGTGGGGACTGGTCGCGGTCGTTTGTCTGTGTCTTTTGGCGGCAACGTATTGGGTCGTGGGTCGCATACTGCGTCCTATTCAACTGCTGACCGAAGCGGCCGACGCCATCGCGGCCGGCAACTACGAGCATCGTGTGTACATCGCCAATCGCGATGAGTTGGGGGCGCTCGCCCGCACTTTCAGCCGGATCAGCCACGACTTGAACGCGCGTGCCACACACGTCGGACAGACGCTCCGCCGGCAATCGACCGTGTTGGGCGGTATGATCGAGGGCGTGATCGCGGTCGACAATCGCCAGCGGATCGTGCTGGCCAACAGCGCGGCCGGCCGGCTGTTCGCATTTCCGGCGGCCGCCGCCGAGGGCCGACCGCTGATCGAGGTCGTGCGCAATCACTCCGTGCACGAAGCCGTCACGACTGCCCTGGCCAGCGGCCAACCGCAACGCGTCGAAACAAAGTCGAACATCCAGAATCCGATTCCCTCCGTTGGGCGCGGGTCTCCTGACACCGCAGTCGGGAGACCGGCCACAACCGTGGTGGATATTCACGTCCAACCGCTTCCCGGCGAGCCGTGTCCGGGCGTCGTCCTCGTAATGCACGACATGACCGAGCTGCGCCGGCTTGAGTCGCTGCGGCGCGACTTTATCGCCAACGTGTCGCACGAACTCAAAACGCCGCTTAGCTCGATCAAGGCCTACACTGAAACGCTACGCAACGGCACCGTGAGCGATTCGGACACGACCCAGAAATTTCTGGGCCGCATCGAAGAGCAAACGGAGCGCCTGAATCATCTCATCAACGATATGCTGATGCTCGCGCGGATCGAGTCGGACCAGCAACCGTTCGAGATCGTCGCCGTGGATTTGCCCGCGGTGGTCGCCGCTTGTTTGGACGACTATCGCGCCGCGGCCGAAGCGAAGCGCATTGTTCTCGGCGCGGAGTCCGACCTGCAACCGTGCCGAGTGCGCGCCGATCGCGAAGGCCTGCGCGAAATCCTCAACAACCTCATCGACAATGCGATCAAGTACACGCCGGAGGGAGGCAGCGTGACGGTGGGGTGGAGGGAGGAGCCTCAAAGCAAGGTGTCGGGTGTCAGGTTTCAGGTGTCAGAAACTACTGACACCCGACACCCGACACCTGACACCCCCGCCGCATCCAGCATCCAGCATCCCACCCTCCGCATCTCCGTCCGCGACACGGGCATCGGCATCAAACCCAAGGACCAGGAGCGCGTGTTCGAACGCTTCTACCGCGTCGACAAAGCCCGCTCCCGCGAGCTGGGCGGCACCGGTTTGGGCCTGGCGATCGTCAAACACATGGCCCAATCCTTCGGCGGCCGGGTGAGCGTCGCAAGCGAAGTCGGCCAGGGCAGCACGTTCACCGTCGAGCTGCCGCTTGGCTGACATCGTTCGTAGCCATCACAAGACCGCAACTCGTGCCGCAGCCGACCCGATCTGGGTAAGCGCATCTTTCCTGATTACCCCATTTGACCTTGCTTTCGCCGCTCCGACCGCAATTCGCGCGTTCTTCATCTATTCTTCACACTCGCCGCGTAGGTTGGCGGGTGAGTAGTGCTGTCACTTGGTGTTACAAAGGGGACAGGCACATTTTGCTGCGCCGACCATCCGCAACGGATGGTGCCTGTCGACGCGATGGTGCCCGGCGCAAAATGAGCCAGTCCCCGGCGGAATCGGAGGAATTGCCGTGTCACGCTGCCGAACTGCTGGGATCGGATTGGCGTTGGGAGTGCTTCTGGTTGGTGGGTGCTCGGTTCTAGCTGGTGGATGTTCGCGAACGACCGTCAAAGTGGACGGTTCGAGCACCGTGCAGCCGATCACGGATGCCGTGGGCGAGGTGTTTCACGACGCGCGGCCCGACATTCACGTGATCGGCGGTCGCTCGGGGACGAGCGGCGGATTCGAGAAGTTCGGCAACGGCGAGATCGACATCTGCAACGCGTCGCGTCCGATCAGCGACGAAGAGAAGGAAGCCTGCGCCGCCAACGGCATCGAATACGTTTCCTTCGAGATCGCTTTCGACGGCCTCTCGGTTTGCGTCAATCCGAAGAACACGTGGTGCGATTGCCTCTCAGTCGAACAGCTCAAGGCCATTTGGCAACCCGAGAGCGCGGTTTCGAATTGGAGCGATCTAGATCCGGCTTGGCCGGATGAAAAAATCAAGTTGTATGGCGCGGGCACGGACTCCGGGACGTTTGATTATTTTACGGAGGCCATCGTCGGCGAAAAGCGAAAGAGCCGCGGCGATTACACGCAGAGCGAGGATGACAACGTTCTAGTGACTGGCGTTGCCGGCGGCCAATACTCCTTGGGTTACTTCGGGCTGGCCTATTATGAGAACAATCACGAAAAACTCAAGCTGCTGGGCATCGACCCGGGCGATGGCAATTGCGTGAAGCCGTCGCAGGAAACGGTTCGGGCGAATACATATCGACCGCTCTCGCGCCCGCTCTTCATCTATGTTCGCAAGTCCTCGTTGGAGCGTCCGGAAGTGCGGGCGTTCGTCGAGTTCTATTTGCAGAATGTCGACGACGTGGTGGTGAGGGCCGGCTACGTTCCCGCGCCCGAGGAGACTTACGGCGAGAACCTTGAGCTGCTCAAGAACACGCTGAGCTCGCTGAAACCTGGCGTTTGAGCCGCACTTTTCGGGCAAAGACGTGAGCAATTCCGTAATTGACGTTGCCCCGCATGGGCGCTTCGGAATCGAAGGCCAAGCCGTTCGGCCGCGTAGGTGGGGCGAACAGGTGATCGGCGTGGCGTTGTTTGGCTGCGCGCTAGTATCGATCCTGACCACAGTTGGCATCGTGATCGTGCTCGTGGCGGAAGCGGCCCAGTTTTTCCGCGAAGTGTCAATTTGGGAGTTTCTCACCGGCACGGAGTGGTCGCCCAAACTGGAAAATAAGTTCGGCATCCTGCCGCTGTTGTGCGGCACGTTGTTAGTCATGGCCGGAGCCGCGGTCATCGCGCTGCCGATCGGGCTGTTGAGCGCCATATATTTGAGCGAGTACGCCTCCAGCTCCGTGCGGGAGGTCGTGAAGCCCGTGTTGGAAGTGCTGGCCGGCATCCCGTCGGTCGTTTTCGGCTACTTGGCCATCGTGACGATCTCGCCGTTGGTTCGCACGATATTTCCGTCGGCCGGTGTGTTCAACGCGGCCAGCGCGAGTATCGTCGTTGGTTTCATGGTCCTGCCGATGGTCGTTTCGCTGAGCGAGGATATTTTGCGCGCGGTGCCGCGATCGCTGCGCGAGGCGGCCTACGCGCTGGGCGCCACGAAGCTGGACGTGACGGTGAAAGTCGTCGTGCCGGCGGCAATCTCGGGAATCGTCGCGGCGTTTCTGCTGGCGCTTTCTCGAGCGATCGGCGAGACGATGGCCGTGGCGCTGGCGGCCGGCAATCGGCCCACTCTAACGATCAATCCGCTCGACGAAGTTCAAACGATGACGGCCTACATCGTTCAGGTGAGCCAGGGCGATACGCCGGCCGGCACATTGGAATACCGCACGATTTTCGCCGTCGGGCTGGCGTTGTTCGTCACCACGATGTTTCTCAACGTGTTGGCGCAATGGTTCGTGGCGCGCGTACGGGAGAAGTACGAATGAGCCAGACCGCCTTCGAAACAACCGCCTACAGTCGCCGTCGCGCTCGCATGTCGCAGGCGTTCTCCGTGCTATGTCTGGCGGCCACTTCGCTGGGCGTCCTCGTGCTCATACTGCTGATTTGGGAAATCCTCTGGCAAGGCCTGCCCTGGCTCAATGCGCGGCTTCTCACGAGCTTTCCATCGATGTACCCGGAGAAGGCGGGGATCGCCGCGGCGCTGGTCAGCAGCCTGTGGCTGATCACGCTGACTGCGCTGTTTTCGGTGCCGATCGGCGTGGGAGCGGCGGTGTACCTGGAGGAATACGCGCAGGCGAGCCGTTGGCGGAGCCTCGTGCAGCTAAACATTGCAAACCTCGCTGGCGTGCCGTCGATTGTCTACGGCATCCTGGGATTGGGTCTATTCGTAAGGGCGCTCGCCTTGCAGCGAAGCATATTGGCCGGCTCGCTGACGCTGACGCTCGTCGTGTTGCCGATCGTGATCCTGGCGGCACAGGAGTCGCTGCGCGCCGTGCCAAACTCGATTCGCCAAGCTTCGTTCGCTTTGGGGGCGACGCGCTGGCAAACCGTCTGGCACCAGGTACTGCCCGCGGCGACGCCCGGCATCATGACCGGCGTCATCCTGGCGATCAGCCGCGCGATGGGCGAGGCGGCGCCGCTGGTGGCGATGGGCGCCGCGGCCACGTTCATCACGTTTATCCCACTTTCCCCGATCGACGAATTCAGCGCGCTACCCGTGCAGATTTACGATTGGGCGAGTCGCCCGCAGCCGGAGTACCATCATGTTGCCGCGGCCGCGATCGTGGTATTGTTAACCGTGTTGATCTTGCTTAACGCGACGGCCGTGTACGTTCGTTATCGCTACGGAAAGCGGATTCGTTGGTAGAAGGAGCAAGGAGCAAGGAGCAAAGAGTAAGAACGAAAGGGAATTCGCGTCGCCAAAATTTGTGCCTTGCCTATGCGTCCATTGAAATCGGCTGTTTGCGTGCTGCCACTCTTAGCTCCATGCTCCTTGCTCCAAGCTCCTTGCCCATTATGATGCAAGAAACAACCATTGATCGGCCCATTATGCCTCTCCGGCCAACATCTTTTCCCCGCGAGCGACCGTCGCGCACGGCCGATGATTTGGCGGGCCGCCCGCCGAAGATTTCGGTCGACCACCTCAATTTCTACTACGGTCCGAAGCAGGCGCTGTCCGATGTGACGCTGATGATTCCGCAGCACTGCGTGACGGCGCTGATCGGCCCGTCCGGTTGTGGAAAAAGCACCTTTTTGCGATGCCTCAATCGCATGAACGACATGATCGACAACACCCGCGTCGAGGGCGAAATCATTCTCGACGGCCGGAGCATCCTCGGCCCGAAGGTCGACGTCGTCGCGCTGCGCAAGCGCGTGGGCATGGTATTTCAGAAGTCGAACCCGTTTCCGAAGTCGGTTTTCGAGAACGTGGCGTACGGACCGCGCGTGGCGGGCGTGCGCGGCAAATCGGTTCTCTACGAGATTGTTGAGAAATCGTTGGTCCGCGCCGCCTTGTGGGACGAGGTGAAGGACCGGCTCAACGATTCGGCGTTGCAGCTTTCCGGTGGGCAGCAGCAGCGGCTGTGCATTGCCCGGGCACTGGCCACGAATCCGGACGTGCTGTTGATGGACGAGCCGGCCTCCGCCCTCGACCCCGCCTCCACGTCACGCATCGAAGACCTGATTTTCGAGCTTCGCGATCGTTACACGATCGTAATCGTGACGCATAATATGCAACAGGCGGCCCGCGTGTCGGACCAAACGGCGTTCTTCTACCAGGGCGAGTTGATCGAAGCGGGTTCCACCAACGAACTGTTCACCAACCCGGCTAGAAAACAGACGGAAGATTACATCACGGGGCGATTTGGTTAGGAGGAAAAAGCACGGAGCGGGGAGCAAGGAGCGGGAGTAGAATTTCGTACTCCATGTTCCGTGCTCCATGCTCCATGCCCAGCACACATGTCCAAGCACTTAGAACGCGATCTCGAAGCCCTCGAGCAGGAAATCCTCGATCAATCTTCGCGCGTCGAGGAGATGATCGCCAAAGCATGCCAGGCATTGGTCGAGCAGCGGCCCGACGTGGCCCAAGAGGTTATTGCCAGCGAACTCGAGATCAACGTCCGCGAGGTCAAGATTGAGGAGGAATGCCTCAAGATTCTCGCGCTGCATCAGCCGGTGGCCGTGGATTTGCGACGCACGGCGACGGTGCTCAAAATCAACACCGAGTTGGAGCGGATCGCCGACCTGGCAGTAAACATCGCCGAGCGGACGATCTCGCTGGCCGAGCATCCAGAGTTCGAAATCCCGGCGAAGCTCGAGCGGATGTTCGTGCGTGCCTCCGACATGGTGCACGAGGCGCTCGATGCGTTCGTGGACTTAAACGTCGAGGCGGCGCGGGAAGTTTGCCGGCGCGACGACGAAGTGGACGAATACAACCGTCGAATCATTGAGGACTTGCTCGATACGATGCGCTCGCGGTCGGACTTGGTCGAGGCGGCGCTCCAGTTTTTCTCCGTTTGCCGGCACGTGGAACGCATCGGCGATTGTGCCACCAACATCGCGGAAGACGTGATCTACCTGGTCGAAGGCGAAATCGCACGGCATCACTTCGATAACTTGTATCCGGCAGTTTAATGTAGCTGGCCTCTATGAGGCCGGACTTACTGTAGCTGGCCTCTATGAGGCCGGACCTGCGTGACTGGCCGGGGTCATAGACCCCAGCTTCAGTTTCATCCCATGCCCAAGGCTCAAATTCACATCGTCGAGGACGATCGCTCGCTGGCCGAGGTGCTGGAGTACAACCTGCGCCAGGAAGGCTACCAGACGCTGGTTTCCAACGACGGTCAGGAGGGATTACACAAGACCCGGCTTCGCTCGCCCGACCTCGTGGTCCTCGATCTCATGCTGCCGATGATCGACGGCCTGGAAATCTGCCGCCGGCTCCGGGCCGACCCGGTGACGCGCAACATCCTCGTGCTGATGCTCACGGCCAAATCGGAAGAGACCGACCAAGTCGTCGGTTTCTCCGTCGGCGCCGACGACTACGTCGCCAAGCCGTTCAGTGTTAAAGTGCTCATGGAGCGCATTCGCGCGCTCCTGCGCCGTCGCGATGGTAACAACGGAGTCCCCGGCAGCGTGCTCGTGAGCCAGGGCGTGATGGTCGACCGCGAGCGCCATCGCGTTACGATCGACGAAAAACTGCTCGATCTTACTCCCAGCGAGTTTGGCTTGCTCGAAGCGCTGGTCCGCCAACCGGGTCGCGTTTTTTCGCGCTCCGAGCTCATCGACGCCGCGCTGGGCGGCGATTCACTCGTCCTGGAGCGAACGATCGACGTCCACATCCGCTCGCTCCGCAAAAAGCTCGGCCCGCACGCCGTGCTGGTGGAAACGGTCCGCGGCATCGGCTACCGCTTCCGTGATCCGACCGGCGCGGCGGACGATTAACGGTCGCCGCTTGTTCATAGCTGAACTCGCAAGAGTTCAGAAGATTACAATGTTGACTGAATTCTTGCGAATTCAGCTACAGACTCGGTCGCGATGGAATCTCAAATCGGAAACGGCTCGTCCGACAATGCGATTTGAATAAACCGGCCGACCTCGTCCGCGCCGCCTTCCCACACCAGTCCGGCGATCCGTCGCAAGTCGTCTGTCCGGATGCGGTCGCGATTGGCTCGAGCGAGTCGTCGGAAATCGGCCACGTCGTATTCTCTCTTTTCTCGATCGCGATGCGGCGAAATCATGGCAGCGTACTTTGAGGCCAGCGCTGCCTCCAGCGTCGGCAAGCGATGCTGCGTTTGCTCGTCGACGTGTACGTACTCCTTGAGGATAAGCTCCTGAAACGGCGACCACGGGTGCATCACGTCCAGCACCGGCTTGGGATGTCCCTCGGCGTCGAGGTCCGCCGGGTCCATGAACCGAGTGACCTGCGACAGCTCGCGGACAATGAGCTCCGGCCAGCGTTCAGCAATCGCCTTCTTGGCCCGCGCGCGGCTGCTGTAAGGAATCATGACGTCGACATCCTGTGTTGCGCGCGGATCAGGCATGTAACCCACGTAGCCGTGTAATCCCATGAGCACCCAATTTTTCAGGCCGGCCGAATTGAGCACGTCAATCACATCCTGAGGCGTGATGTCCATGGCGTTCTTCCGATGGAGGCGTCTGAAGTCGCTGGTCAGCCGGGCGCTCTTCTGAATTGCGTAGGCATGACCAGCCGGAAGCTTGGGGTCCAGGTCGTCCATGTCCCGTGGCCCGGCTTGTTCCATGGCGAGCCGCCGCCGCTCCAAGTGGGCCGGCGTAAAAAAGGCCGCGTTCTCGGCGGTTGAGAAGTCTGGATTAGTCGAGAGGGAAGATTCGGACATGGTCCAGTGAATGCCAGAGGCCGCGGATTTCCGTTCCGGCACATTAAACGCCGCATGTCAACTTACATTGTACCGCGCGATTCGCTTAGCCGGATACGTCGCCTCGACTGTCACGGGCGAGTCACAATAGCGCGATTCGGCCGCATTTCGCGACACCGCAGCGGCGATTCGGGGTTTCAATGATTGCAGGGCATTGCAAGCCTTCTTCTTATCGGTTAATGAATTCGCTTTGAGCCCGACACGTTCCATCGAATAGTCGCTCAAAAAGGATCCGTTATGACTCGCAGTCCACTCACCATGTGGCCCGCCTTTGTCGCGGTCACGGTAGTTTTGGTGATTTCTCACATCACACTCGCGCAGCCCGACGAAGGGCGGCGCTGGCGCGGAGGACCGGGAGGCGGCCGCCTTGGCGGCGCATCGTCGGTTCGGCTGGCAAGCCTCAATGAAGTCCAAGACGCGCTCAAGTTATCGGACGACCAGAAGACTAAAGTCGAAGAGATTAATGATCAGTTTCGAAGCAACTTTCGAAAGCTGCTTCAGGAAGGCGGGAGGCGCGAGGAGATGCAAAAGCTGAACCAGAACGCTTCGGCTAAGCTGGCGGAATTGCTTGACGACGAACAGGAAAAGCGATTGCGAGGAATCACCATCCAAGTGATGGGCGCCAATGCCGTGGTCGCCGATCCCGCGCTGGCCAAGGAACTCAATGTCACCGACGAGCAGAAGTCTAAACTCAAAGAGACTCAACAATCGATTATGCGCGCGATGGGAGACGCCTTCCGAAAAATGCGAGACTCGGACGCGTCTGGCAAGGATCGGCGCGCCAAGTTCGAGGAGCTCCGAGCGGAGGCGGAAAAGAAGTTGCTCGCCGTGCTGACGACCGAACAGCAGAACCAGCTCAACGCGCTCAAAGGCAAGAAGGTGGAAATCAGTATGTCTCAGCTTCGCGGCTCGGGCGGACGCGGCAGATTCGATGGCCGCGGAGGAGGTCGCGGCGAACGCAGCCGCGACGATCGAGATCGCGACGCGTCCGGCGACCAGAACAAGTGAACAGCAATTGCCGTTGGGTGCCACTGCTGGCTCGTCCAGCAGTGAGCATGACTGCCAGTTGCTTGCGGGTTGAAGCATAGAGGCGCTTCAAGTAGCAAACGATTTCCTATGTGCCCGGCCGCAAGGCATCGCAAGGTTCACACTGCTGGACAAGCCAGCAGTGGCACCCGCGCGTTTCGTAGCTCGCACGCCGTCGAGAGCCGAATCGTTCAAGTTTGAACCATCAACTTCCGAACTTTCCAATGGTGAACCGTTCACCGCTGAAACGTTTCTCTTCGACCTTCTCATCGGCTTGCCACGGATGGGCTAGCGTTGACAGCAACGGACGGCAATTCGGGTGATTTCGCTCCCGTACGCGCATCGGATGCGCGCGGGCATGACGCCGTCGTCGGACACGTCGACCAGACGTGCTCGGCGGCCAGTACGGGTCGGCGCGCCGCCCGGGCCCTGGCCGAATGGTCGAAGCGGTTTCGGCTCACCGAGGCCGAGTTCCAATTGTTGTGGCGGCTTCGCGCTGCGCCCGGGGAAGGGATCGATCAGACCACGCTCGCCAACGCCTTGGCGTTTTCCCCCGCTCAGATCAGCGCCAGCGTCGAGCGCCTGCGCGCAAAGGGATGGGTAAGCGCCAGTAGTGCGACCGGCGACCGTCGTCGCCATCACTGGCAGCTTTCGGCAACCGGCCGTGAGTTACTGAACAACATGTTGAGCGACACCGCGCTCTTGCGATACCCCTTGGCAGAGAATTCGCATCTCAATTCAGACGGCAGTCGCCGCCGGGAGGCGGCGGCATGAAGCTCCTACCATCGAGTGCGTTTGTCATTCTGAGCGAAGCGAAGAATCTGTTAAGCGGGCAGGGGAGATCCTTCGCTCCGCTCAGGATGACTGTTGCTGAGCACCGGACGACAGTTGCAGCGCTCCTCGTCACTTCGCTGCTCGTCTCCACGTTCGGCTGCACGCGCCAGTTTTATCGTCGCCAGGCCGACCGCGAGGTGAACTGCATCGTCGACAACAAGTCGAAAGCCGTCGGCTCCGAGCCGCGTGAATTTCGCATCGACGTCGATCCGCGCTCGCGCATGTACGACCCGAACAATCCGGACTGCCCGCCGATGCCGCCGGACGACCCGGTCTCGCATCAGCTCATGAAATGCGTCGATTGCAAGCCGGGCTCGCCGTGTTGGAAGCACATGGGCAAGACACCATACGCCGACAATCCGACCTGGGAGGACTATCTGCCGCGCGATGCGGAAGACAACGTCGTGCTCGACCTCACGGGCGCGGTGCAGCTCGCGCTGCTCGAGTCGCCCAGTTACCAGCAGCAGTTGGAAACGCTGTACCTTTCCGGCTTGGACGTCACGTTCGAGCGCTTCCGTTTCGACACGCAGTTCTTTGGCGATTCGTCGATCTTCTTCACCGCGGACGGACCCGTTCGATCCGGCCTGCCGTCCGGTTCAAGCCTGCTCGAAGTGCAGCCGTTCAACCTGCAGGCTCGCAAGCTAACGGCGACCGGCGGCGACCTGGTGATCAATTTCGCCAATTCGCTGATGTGGCAATTCGCGGGACCAGATACGTACGATAGCACCACGTTGATCGACTTCAGCCTTATCCAGCCGTTGCTGCGTCGTGGCGGGCGCATCCGCGTGTTGGAGCGGCTCACCATCGCCGAGCGGGCACTATTGGCCAACGTGCGCCAGATGGAACATTACCGCCGCGGGTTTTACTTGAACGTGGTCACCGGCCGCGATCCGGGCCAGGGGCCAAGCCGCCGCGGCGGTTTCTTCGGCGGCAGCGGTTTGGAAGGATTCAGCGGCGTCGGCGGCGGCGGCTTCGGCCGCGTTGGTGGATTTGAAGGACGCTTCTTCGGCAGCGGCTTCGGCTTCACGGGCGGCGCAGGTGCTCAGCAAGCCGGCGGCTACCTGGGTCTCCTGCAGGCGGCCCAAGTGATTCAAAACCAATACGCGAACATCGGCGGCCTGGGCGACAGCCTGGCCCAGCTCCAAGCGGCCTACGACGCCGGCCGCATCGACCGCTTCCAAGTCGATCTGGCCCGGCAGGCGCTCTACAACGCGCAAAGCCAACTGCTCAATTCTGAAGCCGTGTACGAATCAACACTCGACTTTTTCAAACTTCAGCATGGCCTGCCGCCGAGTCTTAAAGTCAAAATCGCCGACCCAATGCTCCAGCAATTCAACTTGCTCGATGCCGAGCTGGCCGCGCTGCAGATTCGCGTCACCGACGTGCTCACGGTCCTCCGCGAGGGAACGCAAGCCGCGGACGCCGAAGGCGCTCGCGGCGAGGAGCTGGCGCTGCCCGTATTCCCGCCGCCCGATGCGGAAAAGAAACCAGCAGCGACCGATTTCGCGTCGCTCGTGAAACAAAGCGTCGAATTGAACGCCTCGTCGCGAACGCGTTACGCAGTCGCCCAGGAAGACCTGCGCCGGCTCGAAGCGGCACTCCCCAACCGACGCGCCGATCTCGAGCGGCTCGCCCAACGCGAGGAAACCAAGGAATTGGAGCTCGACCCCGACTTGCTGAGCGCAGAGCGTCTCAACGAACGCGTGGCCGCGCTTCACTCGGAGCTCGACGCGCTCGGCCAGCGGATGACCGCAGCCTGGGCCAAACTCGACGTGCTCACCGGCAATCCACCGCTCACGCCCGAGCAGCACCGCGTGGAACTTACCTCGGCGCTCACCGAGCTGTCCGGCTCGCTACTGGAATTGTCGTTGTTGCAAGCCCGCGCGCGGCTCGACGCGATCACGTTCGACCCCGTGGACTTGACCGCCCAACAAGGCTATTGCATTGCCAGCCGATACCGCCGCGACTGGATGAACGCCCGGGCGTCGCTGGTGGATTCTTGGCGGCTGATTCACTTCAACGCCAACGATTTGGAGAGCGATTTGGACCTCGTATTCCAGGGCGACATCGGCAACGTCAGCGACCGCCCGTTCGACCTGCGGGCCACCAACGGCCGGCTCCGCGTCGGCCTGCAGTTCGACGCGCCGCTCACTCGGCTGGCCGAACGCAACGTCTACCGGCAGTCGCTCATCGAGTATCAACAGGCCCGGCGCAATTACTATCAGTTCCGCGACCGGGTCCAGCGCGACGTGCGCGCTACCTTGCGGCAACTGCGGCTCGACGACTTGAACTTCGAGCTCCGCCGCGCAGCGGTACACGTTGCGATCACGCAAGTCGACCTGGCCCGCCTGCGGCTCTCCGAGCCGGCCCGGCCGGTGCAGGCGTCGTTGCCCGGCACGCCCACGCAGCCCGGCGGGGCATCCCAATTCGGCGATACGGTCGCGCGCGACCTGGTGAACGCGCTCATCGACCTCCTCAACGTGCAGAACGATTTCCTCAGCGTGTGGGTCGACCACGAAGTACAGCGGCTGGTGCTCGACTTCGACCTCGGCATTATGGAACTCGACGACCGCGGCATCCGCATCGACCACGGCCAACCGCTAAGGAGCTTCCTCAACGAAGCCCCCTGCATGCAACCCTGCGAACTGCCCAACGCCTGCGCCCCGGCGTACGACATGCAAATCAAACCGTTGGACGTGGTCCCGGCCGAAGAAAATTTGCCAGTGCCGCCGCCCGGGACGAAAACGGGTGCGACCGCGACTCCTCCATCGGCGACGCCGCAACCCGCGCTGCTGCCGCCGCCGCAATTGGAATAAAACGCGCCGTGCCATTGGCTTTGCCAGTGCGAGTTGTGGATCGTCACCGGTCGAGCACTCCTACTGGCAATCCGTGGACAAACGGTAGATCCGCGAATTGATGCGTAGGCGGGTCGAGCAGGTGCCAGCTTGCACTCGACCTTCAAGACACGATATGTGGTAATCAATGCCGGTCCGCAAGCATATGTCACGGACAGCACTGGCGGAGCCAGTAGCACCGAGTTGATCGATGGTTTCGACGACGTGGCCAGATTATGGTATCATTGCCATAGGTCCACGCGGAGCAACGAGATGGCGTTGGTCGCCCATGAACATATTGAGAAAGCCAGCGCCCCGCACACGCCATTTGAGCTGCGGGCGCAGGCTAAGGGCATTCTGAACGATAAAGGAAAACTGGTATGACCAAGTTGACTGTGGATCCCGAGTTGCGCGCGAAACTTGGAGACTTTCGGGATCTCGTCGAGTTCTGCGATGAGAGCGGGCGAGTCGTTGGATTCTTTCACCCTGTCGCTCCAACCATTCAAAGTCGGACCAACTCGCCGATTTCGGACGAGGAGGTCGAACGCGCTCGTGGGCAGCGAACCGGTCGGCCGTTGCGAGACATCCTGGTCGATCTAGATCGACAGGCATGAAATATACGGTCCTGTGGACGCCGACGGCCGAGCGCGATCTGGCCGAAATCTGGCTGCAGTCACCCGACCGCGAAGCCATCCGCTCTGCAGCGGATACCCTGGACAGCCTGCTGCACGTGGACGCTCATCTGCGCGGCGAATCACGTTATGAATCGCTGTGCATTCTCCTTGCTGCTCCCTTAGGCATCGACATCGAGGTCGATCAAGACAATCGTACGGTTTGGGTGCTGCGTGTTTGGCGCTACGAGCGGCGCGGGACTACGCCGCCTCAATAACGATACTTCCTCAGCCCGCGCGGCGGGAGTCAGCGGCGCGGAACGGAAGAATTGAGCCGCCAGCAGTACGCCAACCGCCACCAGCAATATCTGAGTCGTTCGCTCGTTCATTGCCCGCCTCCTTCTACAAATCTCTGCATTGTTAATGAACCGGTCAGACGACAGCAGGGAGCACGGAGCATGGAGCCACCCAACGGGTACCCGGCAGGGAGCAAGAATTCCGACTCTCCGCCCCCGGCTCCTTGCTCCTTGCTCCATGCTCCCTGCTTTCATTCTCCGACTCGGACCCAGTGGGCGTCGTGAATGATGCCGTGATGGCGGTTGCCGGATGCGTCGCGCAGCTCGTCGCCTTGTCCTTCGTCGAAATGATAGAGGGCGACCGTTTCATCGTCGACCGCCAGCTGCGATTGCGGCTCGTAATCGCCGTCGTAGCGCGCTGCATTGGAAATCCGCACCTCGTCGATTCGACCGCAGAACATTTCGTGGCTTTCGGTGACCCGGTGAGGGCTGCAGCCGATCCGCATCGTAAAGGGCGAAAGGCCGACGGGGCCTTCGAACGGTTCGCTCGCAATCGGCTTGCCGTCTTTGTACAGCCGGATCTCGTCTTCTTCGATGACGGCTGCGACGTGCATCCGCGGCTCAACGAACGGCAGGCACTCCTTGACGGCCTGCACGTACCCGCGATTTTCCGACCTCAAGTCGATCGAGAGCCGGTCCGGGCCTAAGGCCAGCTCGACGCCGCCAAACTCCGTGTCGGCGACAATCGCCATGTAATGCGCGTAGACATGTGTCTCCGGATTCACGCGCGGGCCTCGGATCGGCATTGGGCTGACGATGGCTTCGATCGTGCAAACCGTCCCGCCGTACTTGAGCGTCGGCAGCTCCACGTAGCTGGTGACGCCGTTGAACAGCAACTCGTAATTCTTCCCGTCGAATTTTAGCGGCTGCTCGGCGGCGCGGGCCGCACGACGGCGCAAGACGTCCTCGCGCAGTTGCTCGTATTGTTTCAGTGCTTCCACGAACTTCGGGCGCACCTCGTCGCCCGTGCCCTCTTCAATGAGATCGCGGCGCTTGAGCTCGGCGACGACCTTTTGGGCCGCAAGCAACCGGCTGGCTAGCTCCAGCTCAGCGGCGTATTCCTTCTCGGCATCCGGCTCGCCTGCTTTCTCGGCAATGACTTCCGCTTCCGGCGCAGGAGATTCGCCTGTCGTGGCCTCGGCGCTGTCCGCGTCAATTCGTGCCGCGACGCCGTTGTTGCCTTGCGCGTCGTCCGCGATCGAGCGATTACAAAGGACATGTGCTGGGATAACCGCCGCCGCCACCGCTCCCCAACGCGACCACTTCGATACAACGATTAATTTCCCAGTCATGGCCAACCTCCTTTTCAGGTACGAACCATGCAAATGGAAAGGCGCTCCAATTGATCGTAGTCGATTCGTTAGGAATATGGAACTACCACACGATCCGAACGGCGATTGTAGCTGGCCTCTGTGAGTCCGGGTTACATCATTCGCCAGGGTCACAGACCTCGGCTACAAGTTTTGAAACCGGTTCTATCTGTTTTCAGAATCGGCAGCGTGGTATCAATAAAAGCATGGAAGGCGAGCGAAAAAAGCGGCCAGTCCTTCGCAACATACGAATAGTTGTGACCCTAATTAGCCTTACGGCCTGCGTGCTGGTGATCGCGTTGTGGGTGCGAGGATATTGGTTCGTAGATGCTATTGGGATTTCGCCTCGGTGCCTTCTGAGCACATATCGTGGAGAGTTGGTGGTTGGCATCGTGACGGATAAGAGCGGCTTCTTCAGTGTCGGGAAGGGGTACGGCAGTGAAGAATTGTCCGATGTATTCGATTCGTGGAACGTTCGTGGCGCTGCAAATCGCACATGGAACGTGTATTTGGCACACGGAGAGGAGCTGCCGGGCAGCTTGTACTTTATCGTCCTGGAATTCTACACGTTGGTAGCCATCCCTCTTATCGTCGCTTTCGCCGCAGCCCCTTGGATACGCTGGTCCAAGCGCTTCAGCCTCCGCACTCTGCTAATCGCCACGACGCTCATCGCGGTATTGCTCGGAATAGTCGCGGCTTCAAATTAGGACATTCCCTCCAGCCGATGCGTGCTGACATTTGCCCGTAATGCGCGTATATGGCCCATCGCAATAAATCTGCAACATTGGCCTGGACAAGTACATAATATCATGGGACAAGGCGCGCGCCATGAGCGTAGGCGCCTATTCGACGTG
>JAKEIB010000270.1 GCA_022614705.1 Planctomycetota bacterium
CGTCCGAATAAATCTGCCACATCAAGAAGCTCGCAAACACCTGAATTTAAGGGATTCTCAACGAGTCAATGTGTCAGATTTTTTGCGACGAGCCATAGTTCCTCGTACTCTGCGACCGGTAGAAGAACGGCGACCTTGCGCCCTTCGCCGTCAGTCACAAACTGAGTCGTATCACCGATCATCATTCGAGGAACCATTTTCAAACGCGCGTCGAGATGTCTTCGCCCTCACTACAGTCTACCTTTTGCTGCTCGTTTCGACAATGCGTTCAGCCATGAAGCGAGGCCACGATATCGTCGGTAGCCACATCCCGCACCAGCTCAACGTGCCCCATCCGCGTCGGCAGCACGAAGCGCAGCTTGCCGCGCTCGACTTTCTTGTCGCGGTACATCAGCTCGATTAGCTCGTCGCGATCGACGTCCGGGACGTCGAGCGGCAAACGGAACGCTTCCAATAGCACTCGCTGCCGTTCGACGAATGCCGCGTCTACGCGGCCCAATCGCTCAGATAGCCGGGCGGCGCACATCATGCCAATCGCCACGCCCTCGCCGTGTAACAACTGCTCGTAACCGGTGGCGGCTTCAAACGCGTGGCAGAACGTGTGGCCGTAGTTAAGAATCGAACGAAGGCCCGTCTCTTCGCGCTCGTCCTGCTCGACCACGTCGGCCTTCAGCCGGCAACAGCGCTCGACGATGCGCGTCAGCACGCTCGGCTCGCGATCGTTCACCGGCTCGATGTTTGCTTCGAGATACGCAAAAAAATCGGCGTCCTGAATCACGCCGTATTTCACGACCTCGGCCAGCCCCGCGCGATACTCGCGATCGGGCAGCGACTGTAGCACGTCGACGTCGATCAGCACGCCGCGCGGCTGCCAGAACGCGCCGACCATGTTCTTCCCACCCGGCAAATTGATGCCCACTTTGCCGCCGACCGAGCTATCGACTTGGGCAAGCAGCGTCGTCGGAATCTGAACGAACCGCAGCCCGCGCCCAAACGTGGCCGCGACAAATCCAGCCAAATCGCCCACCACGCCGCCGCCCAGCGCCACGACGACCGACTTGCGATCCGCCCCCTCATCGAGCATCCGCTCCCAAAGTTCGGCCGCAACGTCCGACGACTTGCTTTGCTCGCCGGCCTCGATCACCAGAATGTCGACTTCGCACCCCAGATCGGCCAGCGGATCGGTCACCGTTTCGGTGTACAAGCCGTCAACGTTCGAATCCGTGATTACAACCGCATGCGCGTCATCCGCCTCGGCATCGCAAAACTTGGCCGCCTCGGCCAGATTGCCGTTACCGATCTCAATGTCGTAACTTCGCGGGCCGAGATTGACGTGGACGGTGGGCATGGGTGAGTCGTCGCGATCACTTATTCGTATCGTGTCAGATCAAAAAGTAGAGGGGGAGAGTGGGAGATAGGGAGAAGGGGAGACTCGACCACCGCACGTCTCGACCACCGCACGTCTCCCCGTCTCCCCGTCTCCCCCTCTTCTTCCTCACGCTGTCACCCGCTCGATATCCTGCGGCGTCACCACGATCCGCCGGCAAAAGCCGGTGTGCGTCCGCACGTACTCGATGTGCGATGCCTGCTCCGGCGTCTGGTGCAGCAGCCGCTCCACGCGCGCCCGCTCGTTCGGCTCCCAGTCGTCGTACTCCTCCGGCCACTGGGTCTCAACCTCAACAATCAGCGCTTCGCGATACGGATCGAATTTATCGGCCATGTTAAAACTGTAGCTGGCCTCTATGAGGCCGGCCGTTATGAGACTGGTTAAACAAGTGACTGCTCGCACACCGCTTACTCGCGTACTCGAACCGCCAGTATAATGAACCCGCGCCGCCCCCAAAAGCCGCCCGCCGCTTGAAGCAAGGAACACCGCTTGTCGAACGCCTCCGGCAAACTCGTAATCATCGGCATCCTGGCAGCCGCCCTCGCCGCCGCCGGGACGAGTTGGTGGTTCCGCTATGCGGCCACAAATCGCGCCGCTCAGTTTTGGGGCCCGGGGACGGCGCGGCTGATTCGGGATGCGTCCACCGTCACGCTCACAGAGCAACAGAAATCCGCCGCCAATTGGAAGAACGGCGCCGGCGGAGAAGTCGCGATCGATATTTCAACCGCGCGCGGCCTGACTCACCTCCGCAATGCGCTGTTGGAGGATCGCAGCTTCCTCTGGGATTCAAAGCCGCCCGAGTTCAGTCCTGTCGCTGGCTGGTTACTCCGTTTCAAAGACCCCACGACTGCGGATGAAGCCATCATCATTTTCATGAACGACTGCCGCTACGCTGCGTTAGTTGTCGCTGACAATGATCTTATTCGGCCCATATCCTGTGAACCTATCGCCGCCGGCCTCCGCGAAATGTTCTCCGAACTCTCGTCAAAGCCAGCCGGCGCCGCGCGATAGCACCGCCAGCACGCCCTCGCATATCGCCTAGACTCACGCGGCCAGTCCCCTATAATCCGCCGCTCGACGGAGGATCGTAGTCTTGCCGTCGTTGATTCTGGCTAACAGCTAACAGTCCGTTGAAAAATGTTGTAGCCCGGGTCTGTGACCCCGGAATCCTCGACGAAAAGCCGGCCTCACAGAGGCCAGCCACAGTTTTTCAACGGGCTGCTAACAGCTAAAGGCTTACAGCTTCGATCATGCGCAGCATCGCCATCATCAACCAGAAGGGCGGCGTCGGTAAAACGACGACCGCGGTGAACCTCAGTGCCGCGCTGGCCCGCGCCGGACAGCGCGTCGGCGTCATCGACATCGACCCGCAGGCGCACGCCTCGCTCCACCTGGGCATCGACCCGCAGTCCAAGGCGCCGACCGTCTACGACCTGCTTACCGAAGAAACCCCCATCAGCGAAGTCTGGCAGCGAGCTGGAGGCTCTCAACCACGCCTCTTGCCGACAGCCGACAGCCGACAGCCGACAGCCGAAGAAAATCTCGTCGTCGCCGCCTCGCACATCGACCTGGCCGCCGCCGAAGTCGAGCTGGCCGGCGTGGTGGGCCGCGAAGTGATCCTGCGCGACAAGCTCGCCGAAGCCGCCGACCAATTCGATTACGTGCTCATCGACTGCCCGCCGTCGCTCGGCATCCTTACGATCAACGCGCTGGCCGCGGTGGACGACGTATTTCTACCGCTGCAGCCACACTTCCTCGCGCTGCACGGCCTCTCGAAGCTGCTCAAAACGATCGGCCTCGTGAACGAGCGGCTCAACGATCGATTGCAGCTCGCCGGCGTCGTGCTGTGCCTGTACGAATCGGGCACGAAGCTCGCCGTCGAAGTGAGCAGCGACGTCGAGCAGTTCTTCCGCGAGGCCCGCAAGGGCGGCCGGGCGTGGAGCGCCGTGCGACTGTTCGAAACACGCATCCGCCGCAACATCCGCCTCGCCGAAGCCCCCAGTTTCGGCCAATCGATTTTCCAATACGCGGCCAACTCGCCCGGCGCCGAAGACTACCGCGCCCTGGGCGGCGAAGTGCTCGCCTACTACGCCGGCCGCGCGATGCTCGAATCCACCGCCGCCCCCGCCGCCTAATCCGTTTAGCCGCGACGCGCCACTGGAACGCGCTCTCCTGCCCCGTTCACTCGCAGCCCGGCCGCCCTCCATCCGTGCTGGCCGCCGCGAACGCAGCCCTCTCGCGCCGCACCGCGACAAGCTAGCATGGCTCAACGCCGCCACGGCTAATCAATACGCCTCCGCGACTCATCCACTCTGGCGAGTTTTGAATCTTGGCGAAGTTTCACTTCGCTCCAATCGATCTAGGCATAGCGTTTGCTCGCGCCATTCGGCTTCTCACTTCTGCGGTACCACGGCCCCGCGATCGTCGTCGCAGGACCACCTCAGCATTCGTGAAAGGAGACAAGCGAATGTCCAGAATCTCAAACGCTTATGCATGGGCCAGCCTGACGTGCTTCGCGATCGCGCTGGCCGCCGTCGGCAATGCCTTTGCCCAGGAGGAGAGCCAACAAAGCCAAAGCGACCAGTCGCAGCAGCAGCAAGGCTCCGACGAACAACAGAAAAACGAACAAAACGCTTCGCAATCCGAAACGCAATCGGACCAACAATCGGCCCAGAGCCAACAAGATCAAGATAGCGAGCAGCAAGCCCGACAGCGCGAACAGCAACAGCGTCAGCGACAACAACAGGTCCGTCAGCGCGACCGCGACGAATGGCCGCAGCCGAACCGCGACCAATTCGGCCGCGACTCGCTTGATTTCCGCAGCGAGCCGCAATGGAGCGACGACTCCCGCCGCGACTACGAAGTTAGCCGCGACGCGGAGCCGAGCGCGCAATCCAGTCGCGACCAGCAAGCGGGCCTCGGCGTCAGCATCGTCAGCGACGGCCGCGAAGGCGTCGTCGTCTCGCGCGTCCATTCCGGCAGCCCGGCCCAAGGGATGGGCATCCGCGAGCGCGACCGCATTACGCAGGTCAACGGCCGCGAAGTGCGCTCCGTCGAGGACTTCATCTCCCAGATCCGCAACATGGATCCGGGCCAGCAGGTCGAGCTCGACATCCGTCGCGCCGCCGCCGGCGAACAAACGGTCCGCGGCGAGCTCGCATCGCGCGACGAAGCACTCGCCGATCGCGGCCAGCGTGAACGGCTCGGACCGCAGCAAGGCCGCGACAGCTCGCAGACCAGCTACGAGGAAGAGCGCGGCGGCTACTCGCCCAGTCGCTCCGGCCAGATCAGCGCGAGCCGACTCGACCAGATCGAGCGGCAAGTCGATCGCCTGAGCCGCGAGCTCGACGAGCTGCGTTTCGTCCTCCAGGACATTCGCCGCCAGTCGGGCCAGCCGGGCCAGGCGACACAGTGGGACCGCGAGCGCACGGCCAGCTA
The DNA here is from genome assembly GCA_022614705.1 of Planctomycetota bacterium. Taxonomy (GTDB): domain Bacteria; phylum Planctomycetota; class Planctomycetia; order Pirellulales; family Lacipirellulaceae; genus JABDGM01. Next base: position 4,826 of record JAKEIB010000270.1, read on the forward strand.
CGACGAATATCAGCGCACGCCGGATAGCCCGCGCCGCACGGCCGATCGCTGGCAAGGCGAAAACCGCTTCCGCCAGGCCGACCGCAGCCGCGGCGTCCTACGCCGCTCGGGTGACTTCGACAGCGGACAGCGCATCGAACGCTCACGCCAGATCGAAGGCCAAGGCGGCCAGCGCTCGACGCAGTCGGATCGCGGCTCCGAGTTTAACCGCGACGCGGAGCCGAGCGCGGACGACGGCCAGCGCAGCGAGTCCCAATATCGCGGCAACTTGGAGGGCGATCAGTCGCGTGACGCCGACGAAACCCGCGGCGGCGAAATCGGCGAAGTCCGCCAACACGTCGGCCCCGAAGACCTCAACGAATAACTAACTAGCTCCGAAATCTGTAGCTGGGGTCTGTGACCCCGGTCACGAAGTTTGTGGCTGCGGTCGATGCCCCCGAAGAGCGCAGCGAGCCGGCCTCATAGAGGCCAGCTACAATCCCTCTCCCTGTGAGGTGAGGGTTGGTCATCCAAACGGCGGCGGAGCCATTTGCCCCATCGGCAAGCTCCGCCGCCGTTTGTATTGGCGACTGAGGCCTGATGGCTGAAAGCTGACGGCTGACAGCTGTATTCTGGCCCTCGACTTTCGCCACGGCGAATCTTCGACTCGACCCTCGACTCTCCGCCTACTTCACCCGCACCAATTTCATGATCCGCCCCGACACATTCCAATCCTGCACGTAGAGATTTCCGTCCTTGTCCCAGTACGATCCGTGCGTACCGTTGAAAATTCCCTCGATCCACTTATCCTGCGGCACGTTGAAATTCATTCGCGTGGCTGGATCCGCGTTGTAGCCGAGCACGGCCACAATCGTGTTGTCCTTGTCGAGTACCACGACCCGCCCGTGCAAATCCGTCACCGAAACATAGTCTCCCTGAATGGCGACCGCCGTCGGCATCCCCAGCCCGGTCACGACCTCTGCGATGAAATTCCCGTCGAGGTCATAGTGCAGCAGCCGACCCTTGGGCCCGTGGTTGCGATCGCAGATCAACAGTCGCGGCGGATCGTACCGCGTGTCGAGCGCCATGCCGTGGGCTGTGTGAAATTGCTTCAGCTCGTCCCCTTGCGATCCAAAGTGCTTGAGATACTTTCCTGTCTTGTCGAACTTGAAGATGTGGTCGCTCGCGTAGCCATCCGCGAGAAAGATGTCGCCGTCGGGTTGAACGCCTTCAGTTCAAGCCCGGACTCGGCCGGGTACTCCAGCTTCAATACGATCTCCCCGGTCTGGGCGTGGAACTTGATTCCCTCGGCGTTGTTGTTTCGCGCGCCGTAAATGTACTCCTTCCCGTCCTCCTCGCGGATCTTCATGTCGTGAATCTGGGCATACTTGTCGCCCAAAAACGATTGAATCACCCGCCCCTCCGGCGAGAAAACTACAACGCCCTTCTGCGCGCTCGTATAGATAGATATTGCCCAATCGATCAACAACAACACTCCCATGCGTCGGCCCCAGCGCCGACTGCCCATCCGGCAACAACCCCCATCCCGGCACCGTCTCAAACGTCATCGCCCCAGCCCCCATCCGCACCGGCTTGGTCTCAGTCGCGGCTTGAACGGGCGGCGGCGCGAGAATCACGATTGCCGCAACAGCGTAAGCAAAACACTCTTTCATGATGCAACTCCCGTCTAATGTCATTCTGAGCGCAGCGAAGAATCTACTTCGCGGACGAACGTGGTTCGACTCACAACTAAACTCCGCCGCCCGACATCCCTCTCCCCTTGACGGGGAGAGTCGGAGAGGGGTGACAACAAAAGCCCTCTCCCAATGGAAGAGGGAAGGGTGAAGGTGCATAATCCCTCTCCCTCCTAGGGAGAGGCTAGGTGAGGGTTCATCACCAATCGGCGGCGGAGCAATTTGACCCTGGGCAAGCTCCGCCGCCGTTTCTAAAAGAGTGTAGTCCGCTCGCTCCGCGAGCGGAAACTCATCTCGCGGAGCGAGATGACTACATTAAGCCGAATTCCTCGGAAGGGGACACAAGGGGACAAGTTTTCATGGGGTCGGTGGTCGTGGCTGGGAGGGGCTGTCGGCTGTCAGCTATCGGCTTTCGGTTTTCGGTTTTCGGCTTTCGGCCCGGCGCGCAGCGGTAGCGCTCGCTTCCTAGCTGTCGGGCTAAAAGCGAATAGCTAACGGCTAAGAGCTTCCCTCGCTCTTGCGATTTGCCAAAGATCAGCGCCGGCAATCCAGCGTGCAACCAGCGTAGCAGAAAGCGCGGCCGATTTCAGCAACTATTTTTGGCCGCGCGGGAAAAAGCACGGAGCCACCCAGAGGGTACCCGGCAGGGAGCGAGGAGCAGGGAGTTGAAGGCGGCAGGGACCGATCGTGATTGACGGTGTGGCCAAATCTTGGCCCTTGACGCGAAACCGCCTGATGTTCTTCTGGCTGATAGCTATGTGGACCCGTGGAATGGTCTAGGCTGAAGGTCAGGCTTTCCGGCCTGACTTGCTCGCGGTTTCTGTCAGGCTAAAAGCCTGACCTACGTAGATGCTGAAAGCTGACGGCTGAATGCTGACGCCTCCGCATCCCGGCCCTTCAACGCAAGGCAAATTCGGGCGGCGGCGGGCAGTTGGGATTGATCCATTGAATCACAGCAGCCCAGTTGGCACTTTCGGGATCATTCTGCGTGTAGCCGTAGATCGGCTTCACAACCGACCAGCCGTCTTTGAGGTGCACCGACAAAACGGGATCCGTGCGTGTGCCGGCGATGACTTCCGCGACGTATACCTCGGGCGATACGGTCGCGGCGACCTTAGCGTATCCCGGCAGCCGGCTGGCCCCGACCATTCGCCACAGACCTTCCTCGACCACCAGCGCACGCGTCGCATCGGTGAGTGCATGCGCCAGACCATGATGTTGGTGGTCAGGACTTACGAACAGGTCGGCGCCGTAGAGTGTGTGGCCGTTCACAGGATCGTCGTCGGCGAAGCTGCCGTGCGCGGTGAGCACGTCCCACGGATCGTCAATGTGAAAGTCGGCCATGCGGAGCCGCAACGTAAAGTGAACGCCGGCCACGCTCGAGGTCGGCAGGTGTTCGGCCACAAACTGCCCCTGCGGAAACACCGCGTTGTGCTCGGCAAGTTCGGCTTGGGTGTACGGCGTGTCGTGCGGATAAACCTGTTGGCAAATCCTTCCAATCGGCCCGAAATCCGCCCGCTTCATGCCTCGAATCCGGTATTCGCTGGAGTTGAATCCCATGGCTTCATCTCTGAATTCGCCAGAGCAAGTTTCGAGTCAGCGTAGCGGGACTCTCTCCTAGCGAGAGGCTAAGTGACGGCCCCGATTGTACCGCGAAGCGGTTACAGCGATTAGCCCAGGGTTCGGCCTGAGCTTGTCGAAGGGAGTACCCTGGGTAACAGAACGGAGCATTGAACGAACCCCAACGGGGTTCCAGCATATCTTACGCTACGTTCGCAAGTGCGCCGGAATTCTGTTATCATCCCGACATTGGAATGGATTTCTGTGCACGCATTGGGGCATGACTAATGGCGTTTTCCTACCACTTCAAGCCGACGCACAAGGAAATCAAACGCTATTACGAAGACCTCGCCGACTACGCCGCACATGAAGTTGAGCACGAAGGCGCGGTAAGCTCCGCCTTCGAAAACCTGCTTCGGAACACTTGCAAGAAAGCCGACTGGCACCTCGTCCCGCAACTGGCCACCAGAATCCGCGGCAAAACCGTCCGTCCCGACGGCACCCTCCGCGACGACTTCAACCTCCACCGCGGCTATTGGGAAGCTAAAGACTCACCCGACAAGCCCGACGTCGAAATCCGCAAGAAGATTGCCCTCGGCTACCCGCGTTACAGCAGATTCCATGGGGAAATTTGCGCAGACGGCTTTCTCGGAAAAACCCAGATCGGCATACTGGACAAGGGTATACTAAAGCTTATAATCGAGGCCGCAGCCACATGCCGGTAAATCTCAACAAACCGAGTCGCTGGAAGGCGGATATAGCTCTTTCGGTAGACGAGTACAACCAGTGGTTCCTGAGATTCGCGCCTCAAACTTTTCGTGAAGAGCGAGAGAAGGCCGTTTGTGGCGTCGAGGCGATGCTAGAACGCACAAATCGACTTCGACAATTCACAACCGCTGAACTTAGAACGCATCCGTCAATACTATTCGCACTTCGAATGTCCACCGCGCCACCGATCGCGCGTGATCGCTTGGTAGGCTTGGCAGACGTGCCGAAAACAATGGTGAATGCGATGGAAAAACGAGGCGTGCTTCCACCTCGAATGAAATCCGCGACAATTGAATCGCACCTAGAACGTATGGTTCGGATGGTCATGCGGCTAATTGATGCCGACATATTCCCCTGGATCGAGACGAAGGTTTCTCCGACAGATGAGCAAGTTCACCGGGCGGCGACAATAGTTGCTGATCGATTGTGCGGTGCAAACGCCGACCCAATTGTACGAAACGCACAGGAGCAACGACAGCTTGCAAAGATTAAGGCATGGCTAGAGCGCCGAGGCTACGAAGACTATAGCGGCAGGGTAACTCTCGATACAATGCAGCCGGGACAGTTTGCATTTCGCCTTAACGCACCTGGGCTCAAGGAGGATATGAAGCCAGTAAACATCCCGATTGACGCCGTCGTCAAACCGCTGAAGGCCAAGCCTCGCCAATTACCGCTTCTGATTGAAGCGAAGTCCGCCGGCGATTTCACGAACACGAACAAGCGCCGCAAGGAAGAAGCGACTAAGGTGGGCCAGTTAAGGCGCAAGTACGGTGCGAAGGTGCAATATGTCCTGTTCCTATGTGGTTACTTTAATAGTGGTTACTTGGGATATGAAGCCGCTGAGGGCATCGATTGGATTTGGGAGCATCGAATGGATGATTTGGTGAAGCTAGGATTGTGATCCATGAACTCAATTCATGACTATGAATCGTCTCGCATCGACATTCTTAGAAAACTCGACAGCGAGAAGACTCAATCAGCTCGAAATCAACTCGGACAATTTGCAACGCCTCCTGTCTTGGCGCTCGACATCGTTCGTTGCGCGGTTGCTTTGCTGCCGAAGGACGGCAACTTGCGATACTTGGAACCAGGCTTTGGCACCGGCGCTTTCTTTTCCGCCGTTCGATGTGTGGCAAAGGAAAGGCAAATAGAAACAGCAGTCGGCTATGAAGTGGACCCACACTATGGTCAAGCTGCTGCGGGGCTGTGGCGCAACACTGAGCTTTCCTTAAAAATAGCCGATTTCACTAGTGTTGAACCGCCGTCTAACGATAAAGATCGCTTCAATCTAGTTGTAAGTAATCCTCCGTATGTTCGACATCATCACCTGACGAGGCAGCAGAAAATTTCGCTGCGGCACAAGATAGCGCAACACTTTAGTATTGAAATGAATGGGCTCACTGGCCTTTACGCCTACTTTATGGTTCTATCACAGCGTTGGATGAGAAAGTCTGGAGTGGGTGCTTGGCTCGTCCCCAGCGAATTTATGGACGTTAATTACGGCCAAAAGTTAAAGGAGTTTCTCGTCAAGTGCGTCACGCTAGAACGCATCCATCGCTTTGATCCGAGCCAAGTGCAGTTCGATGATGCGCTTGTATCCTCCGCAGTTGTGTTGTTCCGTAACGCGAAGCCTCCCGCAAACCATAGAGTTGAGTTTTCCCATGGCGGCACAGTATGCGAGCCAGCGGTCTCGAAATTCATCGATGGCGAGGTTCTTCTATCGGTTCGAAAGTGGTCCCAACTGACGTCAAGATCGGACGTCGCAGCAAAAACTGCTGGAGAGGCTACTTTGGCCGATCTCTTTTCGATAAAGCGCGGATTAGCTACTGGTGACAATGAGTTCTTCATCCTGGCACCGGAGCAAATTGAGCGATTAGAAATCCCGCGCGAATTTCTAATGCCAATACTTCCAAGTCCTAGGTATCTTAGCTCCGATCAGGTATACGCCGACGATGTCGGCGATCCTCTGCTTGGCCGCAAGAGATATCTGCTTACTTGCAACTTAGCTGAAGATGCTGTCGCGCAGGGGTATCCGTCGCTTTGGAGCTACTATGAGCACGGCGCATCAGTCGGCGTGAAGGAGCGCTATTTATGTCAGCATCGCCGACCATGGTACGCGCAAGAGCAACGACCTGCTGCGCCGATTTTATGCAGCTATATGGGACGAACAGTCGCCAATAAACGCTCACCTTTTCGATTCATTCGGAATTATTCGAAAGCCACAGCTGCGAACGTTTATTTGATGCTGTACCCAAAGCCGGCACTACAAAACGTTGCTAACAAGCATCCAGAAGTTTTGGATCTAATATGGACTGAATTGCGGGCAATTGACTTTGCTTTGTTGAAGGCTGAGGGACGTATCTATGGCGGTGGCTTGCATAAAATGGAACCTGCTGAACTCGGAAACGTATCGGCACGGCGCTTGTTCGATTCTCTGATGCAGTTCGGTTTTGCTGAGCGCGACGTACAACGTGAATTATTCCTCGCAGGGTAATGTTGCCTCCGAGTCTACTCTTTCTGTGAAGAATTCCCACCCTGGCCGCTCAAGTGGATCGAAACCGAGGGCGTCCCGCTCTCCTACCACGTCGGAAAAATGCGGCTCTCCAAAGACAAGACCCAACTCAAGGTCAACGAGTCGCTGACGCTCGCCAAAGTCCCTCCCGAGGTTTTCAATTACCGCCTCGGCAACCGCAGCGCCCTCGATTGGGTCATCGACCAATACCAAATCAAAAAGCACCGAGTCGCCGCGGCGACCAGCGGCATCACCAGCGACCCCAACAACCCCGATGATGAAGAATACATCGTCCGCCTCGTCGGCCAGATCATCCGCGTCAGCGTCGAAACGGTAAAGATCGTCGACTCGCTTCCTGCAGAATACTCAATCTAAAGCCCTCACCCCAACCCCTCTCCCTCCGGGAGAGGGCCGGGGTGAGGGCGCCTGAGTTTGCCACGTTGATACACGGTGGAATCCAATAGCCACATGAACGCCTACGAAACTTCCGCCACAGTCGAGCCCCACGGCGATATTCGTCTTGTGGGTGTGCCATTTGCTCCCGGTACCGAAGTTGAGGTGACCGTCAGTCCCAAGCGGAAGTCAGCGGAAGAATTCTCCGCCGCCTGGCAGAGAGTCTGTAACGAAATGCGTCGCTTGCCGCTGGCCGGCACGATTACCGATGATGAGATCCAGTCGGAAATCGACGACTATCGTGCCGGGCGATGAACGTTGCTGATTCTCTCAGTAACGTTTCGGCGGTGAATTTTTTGACGGGCGTTCACGCCCGTTCTTCCATATTAGGCTTGGCATTCATGCCAGGTTACGCGTGCATCACCCCGTGTTTGCGACGCCGCGTTCTCCGCGGCAGTGCCGCGGAGAACGCGGCGTCGCAAACAGCATCGTTGATTGGAAACGCGACCCGGCGTAAACGCCGGGCCGAGTATCGCCTGCGGCGAGGAACGGACGTGAACGGCCGTGCGCCAGCGGGCGGGAGGGCGAAGGGCCAGAACCTTCACCTGGCCTCTCCCTAGGAGGGAGCGGAACGAAAGGCCAGAACCCTCACCTAACCTCTCCCTACAAGGGAGAGGAATCGGATGCTACGGCCCGCTTGAGCGACTATCCAGCATTCAGCGTTTAGCATCGAGCTCCGCCGGTGCCGGCCTCGGAGAGGCCAGTTACAGAGTGACCTTTCCGCCCTCCGCCGCTGATAGCTAACGGCCAACGGCTAAGGTCCGAAAGGCGAGGGGGTCAGTCCCCATTTTTCCAGAGCGAAAAATGGGGACAGACCCCGGCGGCGCAAACTTTGCCGGCTGCGGAATGCTTGCCCACGGCGGAGACCCTGCTTGTCGCGACGGTTGCCATGCGCGCAGCGCGGGAAAACTCATGCCCTGTTGTAGTGATTCTGCGGACCACGACCGGTCGTGCGTCGATTGGAAAGACGGGGGACTGATCCGGCGGCGCGCACTCGTTCCAATTTTGTGGCGTGTGCGGCCCGCTCGCGGATAACTTCCTCACGGCAAGGATGCCGATCGGGCAGTGGCCACGATGCACGGAAGTCAGGCTGAAAGCCTAACATACGCGTCAGGCTAAAGCCTGACCTACGATGAGACACAGACGTCAGGCTAAGAGCCTGACGTACACCCGACTTCGGGGAACATCAGGGAAGGAGACTCAACAGATGAAGATTCATCTGACTTGGATTCGTCGGACGGCGACGGCGGCGGTCGTCGCCGCGGCGAGCGCGGGGCCGGTCGCGACCGCTCAGCAGCCCGCGCAATCGACGGCGTCCGTCGCTGGGCAGCCGCCGTATTGGCAACAAGCGGCGCAGCAAGCCGCGGCGGAGCAAGCCGCCGGGCCGCGCTACCAATCGCCGGCGGCTACCGCCCAGTATCCGCAAACGGCCGCGCCCTACGTGCCGACGCCGAGTGCCGCTTACGCGCCGAGTGCCGCTTACGCGCCGAGTGCCGC
>JAKEIB010000271.1 GCA_022614705.1 Planctomycetota bacterium
ATGTTGCAGATTTATTGCGATGGGCCATAAGCTTCGTCGGCGTAATTATAGCTTACGCCCAATCAAGACCCGTCTCGCGGCGTATGCGTTCGTCGAATTCGCCCAAAAGGCCGCCGATGACGTCCCAGCCGCCGGGGCGACGGACTTCGATGTCGCCCTGTCGGTTGACGCGGACGATCGTCTGACCGTTCACGCCGGCCGCTTGCAGGTCGCCTTGGTGCAGCTCGTCGTCGGCGACGATCCGCTCGAGCGTGGCGCCGGTCATCTCGATAAACGACATGTCTTGGAATCCTCCGTGTGCCGCCGTGAGGAATGGCTGGGCGAGGTCATTCTAACGCACGATGACGGCGTTGTCAGCAGGGAGGTTCACGTAGGCGAGTCTCTCCGAGACTCGCATTTCGCGTCTCGGAGAGGCGCGGCTACGTGGAACCTACAGCTTCCAGTCGGACGCGACGGCGTGGATTTTGTCGGCGAGACGAATGAGCGTGGGCACTTCGAGTTGCTCGGTACGCGTATCGGGTGCGAAGCCCATGTCGTCGAGAAGGGTGTCGACGTCTTCCTTGTTCAAATGCCGCTTCATGGCGGCCAGCACGTTGGCTCGCAGGAATTTGCGGCGATGCAAAAACAGCGCTTTGGTGATTTGATGGAAGAACGGCAAGTTGCCAATCCGCGCTCGGCGCCCGGGGTCGACGACGATTTGCAATATGGCGGACGACACTTTTGGCACCGGCCAGAATACGGATGGCGGCAGCAGGCGCACGACCTCGCACGTCGCCTGGCTTTGTATCCACACGCTCAGCGCGCTGAAATCCTTGGTCGATGGCGACGCCGTGATGCGCTCCGCCAGTTCCTTCTGGATCGTGGCCGTCATCGAATGCGGAACATGGCGCGCGAGCAGCAAGTTTGAGAGGACGGGCGTCGCAATGTTGTACGGCAAATTGGCGACCAGCTTGAATCGCCGGCCCGGCGCGGCGGCCAGGCGCTCGCCGACGGCATCCATCACGCGGTCGTCGATGTTGTTTTTGTTTCGCAGCGCGTCGAGCTGCAGCATCGTGACGTTCGGCAAATCAATGAGCTGCTCGCTGGCGAGCTCGAACAGATGGGCGTCGATTTCCACGGTCACGACGGCGGCGGCGCGCTCGGCCATCATGGCAGTGAGCGACCCGGTGCCCGTGCCGATCTCCAGCACAACGTCGTTCTTCGTGAGCTGCGCGGCGTCCACGATGAGTTGTACCAGATTGAGGTCGATGAGAAAGTTCTGCCCATGCCGCGTGGCGGGGCGGATGCCCATCTCGCGGAATCGCTCGAGCAGGAATGTCTTGGTTTGACGGGGCATGGGGAAAAAGTTGTTAGCTGTTAGCTTTTGGCTGTTAGCTTTTGGCTGTTAGCCAGACAGTTTGGCTAACAGCCAAAAGCTAACAGCTAATAGCTTAATTGCCGCTGGACGTACTTGGCCAGGACGTCGGTTTCGAGATTCACGCGGTCGCCGATTTTTCGCCGGCCGAGCGTGGTCATGTTGAGCGTGTGCGGGATCAGGGACACGCTAAAGCGATCCTCCGCCACGTCGACCAGCGTCAAACTCACGCCGTCGACGGCGATCGAGCCCTTGCTGGCCATCTGCTTCATCTGCGGCCACGGCGCTCGAAACCACATCGTGCACCAGTCGCCATCGTCGTGCCGCGCGTGGACGGTGCCGACGGCGTCGATGTGACCGGTGACGTAATGGCCGCCGAGCGGATCGCCGACCCTCAGCGATGTTTCCAGGTTGACGAAGTCGCCGGACACCAGTTCGCCCAAGTTAGTTCGCGAAAGCGTTTCCTCACCGGCCTGGAACGACAGACGCTCGCCCTCCACGGCGACGAGCGTCAGGCAGCATCCGTTGAGGGCAACGCTATCGCCGACTTTCGCCGTTGCGGCAAGTCGCGCCTCGCGGATCACCAGTCGCACGCCCGGCGGCTCGGGAACCACGTCGACCACTTCGGCAAGGATTTGGACGAGTCCGGTGAACATGATCGTATGTTAGGCTTTCTAGCCTGACGCGAAGAGCTAGGTCAGGCTGGAAAGCCTAACCTACGTCAAAACAGTGGCTCTTTCAGCGCGCGGCGATGCCACAGATGCGTCCAAGCAAAACGTACCGGCGAGGCGCACACGAATAGCACACACAGTAGCGGCACAGCATACGCCCGGACAATTAATATGGCCATCAGTGCGAAGACAATCGCCACAAGCTGCGCGAAGCTTCGCTGGCCGCGGAGGAATTGCGTGAGCGGGTGAGGGTAGGGGATTCGCGACACCATGAGGATGGCAATGACCACCGAAAACGCCGGCACGATCCATTGCATCCAGGCGTCGTAGCGCTCGAAATTTTCGTGAGTGAGTAGTGCTCGTTCGTTTCGCAGTGCGTAGGAGAGGATAGCGAAGCTGGCGATCGTGGCCGCGGCGGCCGGCGTGGGCAGGCCGGCAAACGACGTGTGATCGTCGTCCATATCGGTCTCGACATTGTATCGAGCCAGTCGCAATGCCGCGCAGCAAGCGAAAAGCGCGGCAACGCACCAGATTATCTCGCTATGCTTGTTCGTAAACTGCGGGCACATCTTCACGATCAGGATCGCGGGCGCGAGGCCGAACGACACAAGGTCGCACAAACTATCGAGCTGTGCGCCGAAATCGCTCACGACCCGTGTAATGCGGGCGACTTGGCCGTCTACGGCGTCGAACAGCATCGCCAGCAGGATCAGCGCGCCGCACAGCATAAGGTTGTGGGTTGGATCATCGCTGCCGATCAGTTCCTTGGCGGATTCGCGCAGTTCCTTGGCGGAGTCGAGGTTGAGTTCGATGCGCGGCGCGGGTGCGATTTGCGTGCCCTCCGGCTTTTCGATGCGAGCGAGCACGACGATCGCGAAGAAGCCGCAAACGAGATTGCCCAGCGTGAACAGCGTGGGCAGAACGGCAACGGCGCGGATGGGTTTCATGGGAAAATGACGAATGAGGAATGGTCGAATGACGAATGTGAAAGGCCAAGTGACGACGGTCATTCGTCATTCGGGCTTCGTCATTCGTCATTTAGCTGAACGAGTTGCTATATCCAGCGACCGATCACATCGCAGCCGGCACGGACTTTGTCGCCGGGCCGTACGTGGACCTGGACGGAGTCGGCCGGGAGAAGTACCTCGGTGCGCGACCCTAGTTTGATCATACCAAACTTTTCGCCACGGGGGACCGTCGATCCTGGCCGCAGGGTGCAGACGATTTTTCGGGCCAGCATGCCCGAGACCTGCCGCACGGCGAACCGCCGCTGCGGGGCGTCCGGGTCCTCAAAGCCGATCCACATGAACTCGTTGCGCTCGGCGCAATCGGGCCGCTGGGCGTTGACGAACTCGCCCGGCTGATAGTGTGTGTCGAGCACGCGGCCCGTGCAGGGGGCGCGGTTGATGTGCACGTTCAGGACGGAGAGAAAGATGCCGACACGGACTGCCGGGCGGCCGATGAAATCGTATTGCGGAAGCGGCGTGACGTCGGTCACCGTGCCGTCGGCGGGCGACACGATAAGGTTCGGACCTTCGGGAATCGTGCGCTTCGGATCGCGAAAGAAATAGATCAACAAACACAACAGTACGGCCGGCACGATGGCGAGCCAGCACCACGGATTACCCAAAAGCAGCAGAATGACGGTGACGGCCAAAAGTGGCCAACCCCAAAGATTAAGCTCACGCCAACCCCAACATGCCAAGGGGACGTGGCGAAACCATCGCGGACATTCGCTAAACCGCAAGCGGTCAACGGCGGGTGATTGGGAATTCATGCGTTGTCGCCGTCGGTTAATGCAACACGGGGCAGATGTCGAACCACTGGCGGCCCTGGGCGTTCATCCACTCGGTCGACTCGGGTGGCCCCCAGCACGCGGGTTCATAGGTGAGCAGCGGCGGCTTGTCGCTTCGCGCCCACTCGTCGAGAATCGGATCGCAGATAGCCCACGCGGCTTCCACCTCATCAGCACGCGCGAACAGGCTGGCGTCGCCCTCCAACGCATCGAGCAGCAGACGCTCATAGGCCTCCGGCATCGTGGCGCGGAATTCGCGCTGGTAGCGAAAGTCGAGATCGGTCTGCCGCAGCTTCATCCCGGCGTCGGGCACCTTGGTTTCGAAATGCAATTGAATCCCCTCGGCCGGCTGCACCTGGATAACGAGCCGATTCGATTCGGCCGCGCTCTTCGGGCCATCGGGAAACAGCATGTGCGGCGGCTCGCGGAACTGCACGACGATCTGCGTCGTGCGGCACGACATGGCCTTGCCGCTCCGCAAATAGAACGGCACGCCTTGCCAGCGCCAGTTGTCGATCCACAGTTTCACGGCGGCGAACGTTGCCGTCTTGCTGTCCGGGGCGACGCCTTCGGTCTTCAAATAGCCATCATACTGCCCGCGGAGCGTGTCGGTGCACACGCTCTGGCTAGTGAGTGGCCGGATCGCTTGCAGGACCTTCACCTTTTCGCCGCGCACGGCGTCGGCTTCATAGCGCACCGGCGCTTCCATGGCCGTGATCGTCACGAGCTGCAGCATGTGGTTCTGGATGATGTCGCGGACCACGCCGGCCGTATCGTAATAACCACCGCGTCGGCCGACATCCACCTCCTCGGCCACAGTGATTTGGACATGATCGATATAATTGCGGTTCCAGATCGGCTCGAAGATTGTATTCGCGAAACGAAGCACGAGCAGGTTCTGAACCGTTTCTTTTCCGAGGTAGTGATCAATGCGATACACCTGCCGTTCGCTGAACACGGCGCGAACCGCGTTGTTCAAGTGCAGCGACGAAGCCAAGTCGGTGCCGAACGGTTTTTCGATAATCACGCGGCGCGGGCCGTGCGTTTCGTCGGCCAGGCCGGAGCATCCTAAATGCTGAACGACTGCTTCGTAGAAACGCGGGGCAGTGGCTAGGTAATAAACACGCGTGCTCTTATCCGATTTTTCGATGTCCTTGAGCAACCGGGCGAGCTTGGAGAAATCGTCGGCATGGCCAATGTCGCCGGGGTGGTAGTATATGTTCTGCGAGAAGCTATCCCACACGCCGGCGTCGAAGTCCTTGCCGAGATGTTTTGCGGTCGACGTCGCGAGCTCGGCCCGCCAGGCGTCGTGCGTGAATTCCGTGCGCGAGAAGCCGACGATGCGAGTCTCCTTCGGCAGACGCTTCTTGCGAAAGAGCTGGTACAGCGACGGGATCAGCTTGCGTTGCGTAAGGTCGCCCGAGGCGCCGAAGATGATGAAGGTGTGGGGCATGAAGCTAAACCGCAAGCGATGGGGCTTGCGTTAGTGATTGATCTGACGACATCAGTGATTGGGGGTTTTCATAAGTCGTTGACAAGTCGATTTTCATTCCTGTTGGTCTCATTTATGGAAGCGCATATTCTTCGGAAGGGGACACTAGGGGACTTGTTATCGATACCTCGTGTGCGCAAGGTGCGTTATCGAATTTGCGCATGGTAACACCCTTGGGCTGCACCGGGAAGTTTAGCACGCAGCTGAAGCGGGCCGGCGAGTCAACGTTTGAGCTAGCCGGTTGACAGTAAGTGTATTTTTGTACAGATAAGGTAGCAGAGTTGGTGGCCAAAAGCAAGGCATTGCGGGGCTATGCACAAAGCAAAGCACGGCTAGCGGGCGGCCCAAACGAAAGCGGCAAGCACGGCTGCCACGACCGTCATCCCGATCAGCAGAGTGCGGAGGCTGAATCGCCAGCGCAGCCACGGGACTAATAAGAGTGCGAAGGTTATTATGACAAGCGACCAGTCACTGACGGTGACCCGAAACCGGCTGGGCCCTGTATCATTAGCAAGATTAATGGTGGCTTGATCGGGGTCCAGTTCGAGGCTTGTCCATGACCATTCTTGGATGAAAAGGTCAACTATGTTCGGATCATCTACAACTTCTAACAACAATTTGCCTCGAAGCGATTGGCATAATAAGTAGCCGTCCGTCGAAATCGGTCCGACTGTTTGATCAAAGCACCAATAACTCCGCACCCATAGCGCGATCAGCAACAGGCAGGCGATGCCGCACGCAGCCGAGAACGCGATTCGCAGCTTGCGGAACTTTTTCCGTACCGCCCCAGAGCTAGGACTGGTTTCGTTCATAGGTCGCGAGCTCTATCATGATGCGGGGCGAAATCGGCATCAGAGATGCCTCCTACAATATCAGTAGTGTCCGGCTATAAGTCGAACAGTTTCAGTTGGTTAGGGTCGGAGGATTCTGGAAACGGTTGATGTTTGGCGGTGAGGGCCTCAAACAGCGG
>JAKEIB010000272.1 GCA_022614705.1 Planctomycetota bacterium
CACGTCGAATAGGCGCCTACGCTCATGGCGCGCGCCTTGTCCCATGATATTATGTACTTGTCCAGGCCAATGTTGCAGATTTATTGCGATGGGCCATATAATGAGGGTGTCGATCCATTTGAACAAATGTAGCCGGGGTCTGTGACTCCGGTTAGTCGCGACCCGGCCTCATAGAGGCCAGCTACAAGCGTTCCGCACCCCGGCCTCACAGAGGCCAGCTACAAACGTTCCGTTGAACGACCGTGTTATCCGTTCGTCCCCGCATTGCCGAATTGGTGTTCCAGCTTTACGGCCGGTCACTGCATCCAGAGCTGTTTGAGATTCATCAAATACGGCAAATCGAGCGCGGCGGATACCAGGCGACCGTGCAGATCACGAACGCCGGCCACGTGGTCACGTGGCAGTATGGCAACATGACGCTTACCGAGGTGGCCGCCTCGGCCCAACATCCGTTGCCGCAGCGCCGCCGGCTGATGTCGCACCGGCTCAAGGGCACGTGTACCGATCAGCTCGAATGCCGCAGCGGCATCACCTACCACGTGCAATTCTCGCTGGAACCGGTCGAAAAGGAAGCGTTCTGGACGTATCAAAAGGAACTGACTCAGGCCGGCGAACGCGAGGGCCTGTTGCATTGCTTCGAGCCGAGCGCCCGGTTCGGACTCGGTGCGATGAGCTACGTTAATCTCGAATCGCGCGACCGCAGCCTGAAGATTCAGGCGTTTCACACGTTCCCGGACGATTATGCGATCGTGAAGAGCCAGTCGGTTTTTGCGCTGCCGGGGAAGTGAGTGATGGTTAGTTGTTAGTGGATAGTTGTTAGAATCAATTTCAAAACCGTGCTGTCATCCTGAGGGAGGCTCGGCGACCGAAGGATCTACGCTCCCCACTGCGAGATTCTTCGCTACGCTGCGCTTCACTCAGAATGACAGCACTCGCCGATGAAAGCTTGCAGCGCCGCATTCACTGCTTTGGGGTTCTCCATTGTCGTCATGTGTCCGGCGTTAGGGATTTCGACATACTGACCGTTCGGGATCGTGGTGGCGATTTGTTGCATTTCTTTGGCTGGGATGAGTGCGTCTTCCACCCCCGCTATCACGAGCGCGGGCACGTTGATTTTCGGAAGGATGCTCGTCATGTCGGGCCGGGCGGCCATGCCGCGCTGGGCGGCGGCGATCGCGGCGGGCGATGTGCGCTCGACGACTCGCCGTAGCTGCTGGACGATTTCCGGGTTCGATTCGAATTTTCCCGCGGCGAAGAGCCTTGGCCCCATCATCTCCGCGACGCGTCCGCTGCCCCACTCGTGAATGTGCTCGGCCATTTTCAAGCGGTTCGCGCGGGCTTCGTCGGTGTCGGCGGCGTCGCGCGTGTCGCACTGCACGAGCGCTCGCAGGCGGCCCGTGTATTTGCGCACGAACTGCCAGGCGATGTAACCGCCCATCGAAAAGCCGGCGAGGACGATCGGTTCGCGAATCGCCAGCGCGTCGAGCAGCGCGGCGACGTCCTCGGCATACTGCTCCATCGAAACGCCGCGCGCCGGATCGGCATTGCCGAGGGACGACTGGCCGAAGCCGCGCAGGTCGGGCGCGATCACGCGGCAAGTTGTCGAGAGCGCATCGATCTGCGCGGACCACATGGAGTGGTCGAGCGGGAAGCCGTGGAGCAGCACAACGGGTGTGCCGGCGCCGCAGTCGACGTAAGCGAGGTCAACGGATGAGAGGGCGATGCGTTGCATGAGAGACAATGCCGCGCTAAGCCGCAAGCGGCGAACTGTGCAAGTCGCACTCAATTAGATTGTTCAGAGTTTTTTTCCGCCATCGCCTTCTCGAACTGTGCAAGCTGGCGATGCATGACTTGCATGTAGTCGACTTTCTCGATGGCCTGGCGCTGGTATTTGAGCGCGTTCTCGAGGTCTCCGGCGGCGAAGTAGCAGCGGCCCAGCGTGTCGAGGAAGCTCGCGCCGGCCGAGTCGCCCGCGCTGGACGGAATGAGTTCGACCGATCGGTGTGAATATCGAATCGCCTTCTGGTAATCGCCTTCCGTGTTGCTCACGAGCCAGGCCCATTGATTGTAGGCGTTCGGGTCGCTGGGGTTTTCGTCGATCTCTTGCTGGAATTGCCGGCACAAATCGCGGATGCGTTTGCGTACGGCCTCGCGCCAGGCGTCGTCACTTTCCGGCAGGCGATACATCGCGATCAGCACGTCGGCGTCGGTCGGGTCGAGCTTGATCGCATCTTCCAACTCGCTGCGCTCGCGCGACCAATGTTTTTCCTGGTGGTACTGGCAGGCGCGATAATAGTGAAATCGCGCCAGCACCGCTTCGGCTTTGGGCAGGTTCAAGCGGCGTTCGTAGTAGCGCTGCAGCTCGGCATAGAGCTGGCCGACTTTTCCTTCGTTCTTCACCGACTTGGCGAGCGGCTCGAGCACGTCGGCCGCTTCTTGATGCTGTTCGTAGTCGTGCAGCAAGCTGCCCAGGTAGATGCGGGCCAAAATTCCTTCGTGCGACGCGACGTTCTGATCGTTGATCGAGCGGCGATACTCGCGCACGGCCCATTTGAATCGGCTGTGCTCTTCCAAATCCTTTGCCGTGAGGAAGCTTTCGAGCGTGTTCTGCGGATCGATCTGGGCCGCCTTTTCGGCCAGTTGCTCCGCCATGTCGGCCTTGCCTTGCTTGGCTCGCGCGAGGGCTGCATAGTACAGCGGGCGCTTGCTTTGTTCCAATTGGTCTTGATGCTTGGCCAGGAAATCGTCGAGCACTTCCCACGACTCGTGTTCGTAAAGCCACGTCAGCAGTTCGACCGCGGTGGAATCGATGGCGTCGGGATGGACGTCCATCATGCGATTGACGACGCCTGTCGTCGCCGCACGATTGCCGAGTTGACGGTACACTTCGGCCAGGTTCCAGAGCAGGCCGCTGACGATTTCGGGCGACGTGTCGGCCGCGTTTTGTTCGAGCCGCGCTACCTCGTCGTCGATGAGCGTTTGCCAGAATTCGACCGACGCGGCCGGGTCGCGCAGTTGCACGAGGTAGCGGCGCAGCCAGGCGGAGGCCGCACGCGAGCTGCTGCCCAACTCGCGCTCGACGACTTCCGAATCGACTTGTGACGGCGCGGCGGGTTGCTCCTCCGGCCGAATGATCGCCAGCGCAGCCATGCGCGAAACGATGGGCGAGCGGTCGAAGCGGGCGATGCGACACAGGCCGGCGATGCCATCGCCGTCGGCCAGCTCGGCCAGACTGTCGACGCGCCGCAAACGCACAGTATCCGGCTGGCGGTCGTAGTCGCGGAGCAAACTTCGCACGGCGGGCGAGTCGTCGCTCTCGACCCAGCGAACGGAGATTTGCCGCAGTAGGTAACGGGCGCTAGCGGCGACCTCGGGGTCGGAATCGCCGGTTGCCTCGTGCAGCAGGTCGAACGCTTCGGCGCCAATCTCGCGGATTTCGTTCGCGGCGGTTCGGCGGGCCGTGTAGCGCGGGTCGCCCAACTGGCGAATCAATTGCTTGACGCGATCGTTCGCGGCGCCGGTGTGGTTGGCGGTCGCCAGCGATTGAGCGGCCGCGGATTCACGCGATGTCGCAAGAGGTCGCGGCGTTTTTAGGGCCGGACGCGCGTCGTCGGCAGCCACCTCGCGTGCGTTCGCCGCGCATAGCAGCAGCAGCGCGATCATCCAGACGTAGTCGCATCGGCTGGTGCAACGCGGACTACGCGAATCGAGTGTGACGCGGTCGGGCATTCATCCACCTCGCGATGAGGGTACAACACTATCATACCCCGGTTGTGCGACACGAGACAGAGGAATGTAGGTTAGGCTTTCTAGCCTGACCCTTATGCCACCAGGACAACGCGGAAATATGTCAGGCTGGAAAGCCTAACGTACGTCAGCGGGTTTCCATGCGCTCGATGTACTGGCGCAGGCGCTCGACTTCGTCGGTCACATGGTGGAGCTTGAGCATGTTATCGACGCGCTTGAGCAGCTCGGCTTTATTCACGGGTTTGGAGAGGAAGTCGTCGGTGCCGGCTTGCACGGCGCGCTCGATGTCGCCCAGCTCGTTGAGCGCGGTGACCATGAGGATCATGATGCCGCTGGTGGCCGGGTCGCTCTTGAGCTTCTTGCACACCTCGAAGCCGCTGAGCTTGGGCATCATGATGTCGAGCAGGATGAGATGCGGGCGGAACGACGCGACTTTGTTGAGCGTGTCCTGCCCGTCGACAGCGACGGCCGTGTCGATGTCGAGCCCGGCCAGATACGCTTCGAGCAGCTCGACATTCGGCTCGTTGTCGTCGGCAATGAGAATGCGGCTTTTTTCTTTGGACATAGCCATGTGAGCCAGTTCACGCTATTTAGTTCACGACGGAGGACACAGAGGACACGGAGGGAAGATGAGAGACGAGGGATGAAAGATGAAAGATGAAGTATGAAAAGACGGTTGAATTGTGACTCTCATCCTTCATCCTTCATCCCTCTTCCGATCTCTGTGCTCTCCGTGACCTCTGTGGTGAATCCAAATCCGGTTAATCCTTAATCGCGGCGGCGGGGACGGGGAATCGTTTGCATAGTTGGCGGATGTCGTTGCGGATGCGGGCGAGCGTTTTTTCGTCGTTCGGGGCGCGAAGCGCTGCGAGGATCCAGCCCCCGATGGTGCGCATTTCGCCCGTGCCCATGCCGCGCGTGGTGAGCGCGGGCGTGCCAATCCGGATGCCGGACGGATCGACCGGCTTGCGCTCGTCGTAGGGGATCATGTTTTTGTTGATCGTGATTCCGCAGCGGTCGAGCGCTTCCTCGGCCAGCTTGCCGCCGATGCCGAGCGGTGTGACGTCAGCGAGCATCAAATGATTGTCGGTGCCGCCGCTGACGAGTTTCAAGCCGCCGGCGAGCAGCACCTCGGCCAGCGCTTTGGCGTTGTCGATGATCTGCTGGCCATACTTCTTGAACTCGGGCCGCATCGCTTCGGCGAAGCAGATGGCCTTGCCGGCGATGATGTGCATGAGCGGGCCGCCCTGGATGCCCGGAAACACGCGACTGTTGATCGTTTTGCCGTACTCCTCTTTGGCGAGGCACAGGCCGGCGCGCGGGCCGCGGAGAGTTTTGTGCGTAGTGGTGGTGACGAAGTCGGCGACCGGCACGGGGCTATTGTGTAGTCCGGCGGCGACGAGGCCGGCGTAGTGGGCCATGTCGACCATCAGTTTCGCGCCGACGTCGCGAGCGATTTGAGCGAATTTGTCGTGCGGAATCTCGCGCGGATACGCGCTCGCGCCGGCGACGATCAGCTTCGGTTTGTGCTCCCGGGCCAGCTTGGCGATTTGATCGAAGTCGAGCCGCTGCGTGTCGCGCGTCACGCCGTAGCTCACGAAGTGGTAGAGCATGCCGCTGATGTTGAGCTTCATGCCGTGCGTGAGGTGGCCGCCGTGGGCCAGGTCGAGGCCGAGCACCGTGTCGTTCGGTTCAAGCGCGGCAAGGTAGATGGCCGTGTTGGCCTGCGAGCCGCTGTGCGGTTGGACGTTGGCGAACTGGGCGCCGAACAGTTGCTTGGCGCGATCGATCGCGAGCTGTTCGACGACATCGACATATTGACAGCCGCCGTAGTATCGCCGGCCTGGGTAACCTTCCGCATACTTATTCGTCAGCACGCTGCCGGCGGCCTGCATCACGGCCGGGCTGGTGTAGTTTTCGCTGGCGATCATTTCGAGGCCGTCGGCTTGGCGCTCGATTTCGTTGGCGATTGCCGACCACACGGCCGGATCGTTTTTGGCGATGAAGTTGGTCACGTGAGTTGAGGGCGGAGCGCTAAGCCGCAAGCGGCCGTTCAAATGGAAGGCGGAAGCGAGACTTCGGTATTGTTTAGATGCGCGTGCGGAGTGTCAACCGGATGCGTGTACGTTAGCCTTTCCAGGCTGACCGCGTTGAGATTCGTCAGGCTAGAAAGCCTAACGTACGGCGGGTGAAATCGTGGCGGTGAGCGTGCCGCGGTTGTCGTCGAGTTTGGCGGGCGAATCGTTGACGCGCAGATAGAGCGTGCCGCTGGCGGCGGGCGTGATCGTCGTGCCCAGGCCGATGTCGATGGGGTTGGCGAGCGTCGCGCCTTTCTTTGTGCTATCGATCGCGCCGAGCAACATGCCGAGTGGCCGGCCGTCGTGATAGTCGATCGTCACGCCGCCCGGCTCGCATGGCCACGGCTCGCCGTCGCGGGCGATTTCGTAGCGGCCGGTGGCGGCGATGCGATATGTTCTGCCCGCTTCGAGTCGCACGCCCGAGGATTGCCAACCGCGATCGGCCGCGATAGCGACTTGCACCGGCTTGGTCAGCGGCTGCCCGCGGCGGAAGTCGATGGCCATGCGTTCGAAGTCGTAGCCGTAGTCGAGTGTGGCGATATAGGCCTGCCACTCGGCTTGCATCTCGTTCCAATGGCTGCGATACGCTTGGCGGAAGCGGTCGTTGAAGTCGGGCGCGGTGACGTTGTTTTGCAGTTTTCGAAACCGCGCGCGGTAGCGCGGGTGCGAATCGAGAAACTTCGTCGCGGCCCAGCACCAGGCGTACTGACTGTCGCCAAGCTGACGACGATTATCGATTTCGAGCACGGCGGCCAGTGGTTGCTCGAGTTGGTCGGAAAATGTGCGAATCAACTTGACGCGTCCCCACATCGGCACTTCGCCGCGACTGGTGGGCATCGTGCGCAGCGTGAGCTGCTTGTAACGCTCATCATAGCGATGCGTGCCAAACAACTCGGCGGTGCCTTCCATGTACCAACCGGGGCCACAGCCGCCGAGGAACGAGAGCATGAATACGTGCGTTCCTTCGTGCAGCATGAGGTGGCGTTGGTAGTAGTCGCTGGGTTGCGAGTAGAGCCAGAACTCGCGGCCGACCGAGATGCCGTTGGGGAATTCTTCGTTGCCCGCGGGGACCAGATCGAGTGCTTCAAACGGTTCGCGATTGCGGGCGGAGATGAGAAACCCCTGCACCTGCCAGTTGCGAAGCTTGTCTGCGCCCACGCCGAAGTACTCGGCCCACTGCGGCACGGCCTGGTCGAACACCTTGGGCAGACGGTCGACTTCGGGCGAGCTCTTCACGTTGGTGTAGAGCACGAGGTACTTGCCGGTGAGCTTGCGAATGCCGGCGGCGCGGGCGCGCTCTTCATCGACAAGGCGCGGCTCGGGCATGTTTGCCAACGGCGTATCGGGGCGACGGGGGCGCGACGACTGTGCGAACGCGAAATTGACGATCGCGAGGATCGCGAGTGCGCCGCCGAGGAACGACATTGCCGGCCGATTCCCGTTCAACTGTGATTGCTCTGTTGAAAAGAAATATGGGACTCACGCAAAGGCGCGAAGCTCGCAAAGGGCGAACACAATGTTTTTGCGCTCGTTGCGCCTTTGCGTGAGAATCGCTTGTTTCAGTGCTTAGGTACGCTGCGTCGCCACGTCGATCACGGCCTCGTAAGGCTGCGCCGAGAGAATGAAGATTTTTCCGTCGCCCATGCGGCCGGTGCGGGCAACGTCGACGATCTTGCGAGCGACGTCCTCGGCACGCGTGTCGTCGACCCAAACGGTGATCTCCACCTTCGGCAAAAATGTGCGCGCGTATTCGGTGTCGGCGTAGCGTTCGAGGTAGCTTTTCTGCTTGCCCATTCCCTTCACTTCGGCGACGCTCACCGCCTCGAGCGGCGCTCTTCGCAGGGCGTCGAGGATTTTCTCGACGAGGAACGGCTTCACGATGGCGATGATTTGTTTCATGGGGGAAGCTCTAAGCTGTTAGCTCTTAGCTTTTAGCCAGAAGCAAAAGAGCCGGCGCCTGGTTTCTGGCTAATAGCTAACAGCTAAAAGCTAATAGCTTCTAACTAAAGAAATTCTCGCCGAACAAGTTCAGCTCCGGTCCGGTTTCGACTTCCATGTCGCCGAGGACACTCGTCCTGCACGCCAGGCGCATCGTGTTTTCGTTGCCAATAAACGCCATGCACGGCAGCGGATCGAAGCCCAGTGGCGTCACGGGCGTTGGCACCGGGCATCGGAAGCGGGCCTTTTCCATGATTCCCATTGGGCTGGCGTTTTCCATGCCCTTGGTGATCCGTACGCGGCACATTCCACACTGACCGAAGCCGTGGCAATTCAGGTAGCGGTTGACGCCGGCGCCGATGCCATTCAGGCCCTGGTAGAGGTTGACTCCCGCGTTAATCGCTTCCTTGCGGAGATTGGCGCCGTGGGGGACCTCGATTTCCTTATTCTCTTTGGTGAACTTGACAAGCGGCATGTCGATCGACCGTAATTGTGGGGCTTGGTGCGGAAAGTGTTCGATAAAGACGATAGTTTAATTTACCGCGCCGAACGACGCGCGCAAAGACGGCAGCTAGCCGCGATGCTACGCACCGCAGGACCGGCGACGCGTGGCGTCGCGGCGATTGGGTGATCGCTCATCTTTTAAACGGACTACCGACGTGGACAAAAAATACTCGAAGTACCAGCAGAATATCATCAAGAACTACTACGAGAACCGCGAGTCGATCTCATTACAGCGGCTCAGCGAGCTCGTCACGGAGCTGTATCTAGCCCAGGGAAAAGGCCGCCAGAAGCAGTGGAAGTACATCGTCGGCGCGCTCGAGAAACTTGGACTGCCCGAGGAGCGGATCGAGCACCTGCGGAAGAAGGACGACCCGCGGTTGTTGGCCGAGCTAGTTGAGGAATTGATGGCGAAGGGGAAGTAGGCCCACCTTGCCGAGACGGACGCTCTTAAGCGCAGCCCCGCGAGCCAGCTTATTACGTCGCTTGCGGTTTAGCTAAGCCGCAAGCGGTGACCATCGCAACTAGCGGCTCCCTAGGACTTCAACTTTGTTCTAGAATGAAGGCGCCATGCGACAGTATCTCGATCTCATGCAGCGAATTATCGATGAAGGCGCGCCCAAGCGCGATCGCACGGGCACGGGTACGCGCAGCATTTTCGGGCACCAGATGCGGTTCGACCTGGCCGAAGGCTTTCCGCTGGTGACGACCAAGAAGCTGCACCTCAAGAGCATCATTTACGAATTGCTGTGGTTTCTGCGCGGCGAAACGAACGTGCGCTATCTGAAAGAACACGGCGTATCGATCTGGAACGAATGGGCCGATGTCGAGGGCGAGCTGGGACCGGTATACGGTTACCAATGGCGGTCGTGGCCGGGTCGCGATGGGGAGACCATCGATCAAATCAGCGAGGTGATCGAACAGATTCGAACGATCCCCGACTCGCGTCGGCTAATTGTGAGCGCGTGGAACGTGGGCGACGTGCCGCGGATGGCGTTGCCGCCGTGCCACTTGTTGTTTCAGTTCTACGTGGCGGACGGTCGTCTGTCGTGCCAAATGTATCAGCGCAGCGCCGACGTTTTTCTTGGCGTGCCGTTCAATATCGCGTCTTACGCGCTGCTGACGATGATGGTCGCGCAAGTGACAGGCCTCGCGCCGGGCGATTTCGTGCACACGCTGGGCGACGCGCACTTGTACGACAATCATCTGGAGCAGGCCGAGCTGCAGCTCTCGCGCGAGCCGCGGCCGCTGCCGACGCTGTGGATCGACCCGAGCGTGCGCTCGATTTTCGATTTCGAATACGAGCACTTTCGGCTGGAGAATTATCAGCCGCATCCGCATATTCCGGCGCCGGTGGCGGTGTAGCGCCGAAAGATTTTGAACAGGAGGAAACAGAGAAAACGGAGTTTCAAAGTCTCTGTTCCCTCTGTTTCCTCCTGTTCAAAATAGAGCTCCAAAATGGAATCACGTTGTCGTCTTTGTTTCGCAGTTTGCAGTGAATTGCCGGTTGAACCATGCGTGTTTCGATCATCGCCGCTGTTGCCGAGAACGGCGTGATTGGCCGGAGTGGCGCGTTGCCTTGGCGACTGTCGAACGACCTGCGGCGATTCAAAGAGCTTACGATGGGACACACGATCATCATGGGCCGGCGAACGTGGGAATCGATCGGCCGGCCGCTGCCGGGGCGGCGAATGGTCGTGGTTTCGCGGCAGCCCAATTTCCATGTGGATACCGCAGACGTGTGCGTCGCGACATCGCTCGACGAAGCGCTGCAAGTCGCCGAAGCGGCCGGCGACGATGAAGCGTTCATCATCGGCGGCGCGGAGCTTTATCAAGCCGCGTTGTCCCATGCAAAACGGTTGTATCTCACGCGAGTCCATGCCGATGTAACCGGCGACACGTTTTTTCCAACTGTTTCTTGGGACGACTGGCGACTCGTCGAAACGCTCGACAGTGACGCGGATGGCAAGAACGAGCATCCACACACGTTCCAAATATATGAACGCGTCGCCTGACCAATTTACTTCGTATCCTTCGTGCCTTCGTGGTTAAACAAAATCCAAGATGACGAAAAAGTCAGTTGATCGTTGCAATTGGGGCCCTCGCGGCGGCGAGCTGATGACGGCGTACCACGACGAGGAATGGGGCGTGCCGGTGCACGACGACCACCGGCAATTCGAGTTTCTCACGCTGGAGAGCGCGCAGGCCGGGTTGAGTTGGTTGGTAGTGCTGCGAAAACGTGAGGCGTATCGCTGCGCGTTCGCGGAGTTCGATCCGGAAAAGGTTGCACGGTTCACCGAGAAGCGAATCGAAAAGCTGCTGGCCGACCCGGGCATCATCCGCAACCGGCTCAAAATCGCGGCCGCGATAACGAACGCGCGCCGCTTTCTAGAAGTGCAGGAGGAATTCGGCACATTCGACAAATACATCTGGTCGTTCGTCGGTGGCCGGCCGATTCAGAACCGCCTCGAGCGCATGAAAGACCTTCCCGCGACATCGAAAGAATCCGACGCCCTCAGCAAAGACCTCAAACAGCGCGGCTTCAAATTCGTCGGCAGCACAATCGTTTACGCCCACATGCAGGCCGTCGGCATGGTGAACGACCATCTCGTGACGTGCTTTCGGCACAAGGCGTGCGCGAAGTTGAAATGATAACGCGTCACATTCTGCGCAGGGTTAGTCGTATTACGTGGACTTGCCGATCTTCTGGCCAGACTTCATAGGTGATTGCAATGCGCATCGGTGAACTTGCGAGAGGAACAGCGATGATCCTCGCATCAAGGTCTGCGCGGTATTGCCCTTTGCTTCCGGGATCCTCGGCCAAGTGTTTATCAACCCAATTAGCCGTCTCAGTGAGAATCGCGCGCATTTGCTCATCACCGGCGATCCATTGGCCAATAAAACCAGCCTCGACATCCTTGTCCCAAACAACGGTGTAACGCGTTATTATTGGGCAGCCTTCTTGGCGGCCAAAGCGGCTTGTTCCAGCAGCTGCGACGTCGTGATGCCGCCGCGTCGCCCAAGCGCTTGTCGCACTTGATCCATATGTTGATTCAGATCGAGATGCGCCTCTGCATAAGTCCACGCTTCGTGATCTTTCGGCGAAAGCACAAAGGCCAAAATGTTCCCCTGCACATCGCGAACTTCGACTCCGCCTTCGCCGACCTGCTTCAGTAAATGTTCGATCGACAGACCGGCCGTTTCGGCGTTCAGAATAAACGTAGTCATGGTTTTACTCCCGGATCGGATCAACTATTCGATGTTACCGTGGTACGACGAAAAAGTCATCACGTCGTCGATCGATCGTGCGCCGGTGGCGAACATCACCAGCCGATCAAAGCCGAAGGCCACGCCCGTGCAATTGGGCAGGCCGTGTTCGAGCGCGGCGAGGAGCGATTCGGGGATCGGCAGCGCGCGGCGGCGATCGGCCACGCGGGCGGCGTTGACGGCTTCGAAGCGGCGGCGTTGTTCTGCGGCGCCCGTCAATTCGTGGAAGCCGTTGGCCAGCTCGATGCCGTGGTAGTAGAGCTCGAAGCGTTCGGCGACGTCATAGCCCGCGTCGGTCGCCACGATTTTTGCGAGCGAGGCTTGTGAGGCAGGGTAGTGATAGACGATTTCCGGGCGGTCGCTACCTAGCTGCGGTTCGACGCGAGTTGCCAGCAGCAGGTTAAGCCACTCGTCGCGGTGGGAGCGGTTCATGTTCGTGGAGACGTCTACGCCCGCGCACTTTGCAGCCGCGGATAACTCGTCAATCGTCGCACGATGAGGGCAGATGTTGAGTGTTCGCTGGAAGGCCTCAGCATAGGTTGTTCGCGCGGCGGGCAGCGTGCCGAGAAGCGACTGCGTCAGCTTGTCCAATAAATCGATGCCAGCCCGCATGTCGTCGCCGACGCGGTACCATTCGACGATCGTGAACTCTGGATTGTGCATTTGGCCGCGCTCGCCGGCCCGAAATGATCGCGTGATCTGGAAAATGGCCCGTGCGCCGGCGGCGAGCAGGCGCTTCATGTGAAGTTCGGGCGATGCCTGCAAGAACGAGCCGTCTTCCGACCGAATCGGCTCGATGTGCAGCTCGGGGATGATCTCGTTGGATAGGAGCGGAGTATCGACTTCGACGAAGTTCCTTGCGTGGAAGAAGTCCCGAAGTGTGCGCAGCAACGTGTCGCGCTGCTCAATCGCCATGAGCGACGCGGAAGGTGCGAAGTCGCGTGAGTAAGACGGAGGATTCATGTGTGTGGGAGGCCTCTCCGAGGCCGATAATGGCTTCCAGTAGTGTCCGGCTATAAGTCGAACAGTTTCAGTTGGTTAGGGTCGGAGGATTCTGGAAACGGTTGATGTTTGGCGGTGAGGGCCTCAAACAGCGGG
>JAKEIB010000273.1 GCA_022614705.1 Planctomycetota bacterium
ATCTCAATTTTTTGTAGCAAATAAAGACGGTAGATTGCCTGGTCGATTGATACGTCGTCGTCGAGAGAGGCGATGACGTTGAGGATTTTTTCTTTGGTCGTCATGAAAGCACGTCCGACGATTCCTTTTCATAGTATAGCAAACGAGCCCAATTATGCGATCACATCCATCACTGGCCGCCCCTTGCCATCTTCGGTCACGTAGAACGGCCGGCGCTCGACGTCAAAAGCCGTCTTCGGGCTGATGCCCATGAGGTGCATGATCGTCGCGTGCAGGTCGGTGAGCGTGACCGGATTCTTGGTCACCAGGCAGGGCCGCTCGGCCGCGGTTTCGCCGTAGAGGAAGCCGCGCTTCGTGCCGCCGCCGAACATGAGCACCGAGGAGGAGCCGGTGAAGTGGCGGTGCAGGCCGTAATGGATTGGCTCCTTGAGCACGTCGGTCTTGGCGCGCGACTGATCGCGGGCGGTGCTGCCCGGCACGCCTTCGATCATCATGTCGCGGCTGAATTCGCTGGCCAGGACGACGAGAGTGCGATCTAACAGTCCGCGTTCTTCAAGGTCGAGAATTAATTGAGCGATCGGCCGATCAATTTCGCGTTTCAGTCGTTCCACCGTACTGTGCCCATTCTCGTGCGTGTCCCAATGCTCGAACGGGATATACTCGGTCGTCACTTCGACAAACCGCGCGCCCGCCTCGACGAGTCGCCGCGCGAGCAGGCAGCCGCGACCAAAGCGGCCCGCATTGTATTTGTCGAAGACCTCCTTCTTCTCCAGCGACAAGTCAAACGCACTCTTCTCTTTGGAGCTAAGCAAGCGATGTGCCGCGTCGATCGAGCGTAGCATCGACTCCTGCTGATAGTCGCTCGCATATCGGCCCTGCGGGCTTCGCTCGATGAGCTCTTTGTAGCGGCGATAACGGTTCTCAAATCGACCGGACTCCATGCCCTTGGGCGGACGCACGGCCATCGTCGCGTCCTCCGGAAACGGCAAATTGAACGGCCCGAATTCGGAGCCAAAGAAGCCGCCCGTCGTGAATGCTTTCACTTCCTCCGACTCACCGTGTCCCTCCAATCGCTGGCCGATGTTAATGAACGCCGGCATGACCGGATTGATCGGCCCCAGAACGCGCGCCATCCAGGCGCCGATGTGCGGCGCGGCTACCGTCTGCGGCGGCACGTAACCCGTGTGCCAGTGATATTGATGCCGCGAGTGCAGAATGTGGCCCAAGTCGGGCAGCACATGCGAGTGGATCAGCGTGCCGCGATCCATCACGCGGGCGACGTTCTCCAGGCCCTGGCTGATCTTGATGTTGTCGACCACCGTGTCGATCGCCGGAAACGTGCTCATCACCTTTTCCACCGGCAGCCCAATTTCGAACGGCTGATAGCGCTTCGGGTCAAATGTCTCCGGCGCCGCCATGCCGCCGGCCATCCATAGTAGAATGCAGGCGTCGGCCTTGGCGACCGGATGTTCGATCGTCGCGCCCGCCGCGTCAGCGCGGAGAAGTCGCGGCTCGTTTGCCATGAGCGCGGCCGTGCCGGCGGCCGCCATCGCGCGCAAAAACTCCCGTCGCGTCGCGCCGGCGTGAAGTCGCTGCTCCGAGTCGTATCGTTTGCAGTCGTTCATGATCGTGCCTCAACGGCTAAGACATTGGAATGAAAGATCTCACGCAGAGGCGCAGAGTTCGCAGAGATCGATAAAAGGTAAGGGTGTCCGCCTTGTATTATATTCTCTGCGGTCTCTGCGCCTCAGCGTGATACTCTTTATTGCTTGCATTATCGAATTATCTGAAACTCCGGCAGTATGAACACGATCCAAAGCAAGTCCTCGACCCCTTGCGCCGTCGGTGGCGACCCCAGTACGTCGACGGCAATCGCTCGCTCGTCAGACGTCGGCGGCCGCGAGAGGGCCGACTCGTACAGCCATTCTACAATCGCGCCCGGCTCCTGGCCGGCAAAACGATTCAAAACGCCTTCCGCACCGCGGTGCAGCGTTGCCGCAAGTAGTGGACTGTTTGACAAGTCCAGCGCCTGCAGTGTCGTCAGCATCGCTGGCCGGTCGGTTACCACTTGTTCGCGGTTCGGCCGGCCGAGCGACCGCATCAACAGGTCGCTGTTTACCATCGATGCGCGATATGTCGCATGGTGCTTCTTTTCGTCCGCGGTCAAAAACGCGGCCACGCTGCCGTGCGGTTCGCGCGGGCCGGTGTCGGTGATTTGCCACAGCGCGTCCACAAATTGCTCGGCCGTCATACGCTTGGCAATCGGGCCCGTGAAAACGAATTCCGGCCCACCCGGCTGCTCGTCCAGCGCGATCGCCTGCGATTGATAGGCATGCGAGGTGACAATCAATCGAATCACGCTCTTCAAGTCGAAGTGGTTGTCGGCCAGGTACGTCGCCAAGAAGTCGAGCAGGTCCGCATTCCACGGTTCGGTCTGCATGGCGTCGACAGGATGCACGATGCCGCGACCCATCAGCCGGTGCCACAGGCGATTGACGATCGTCCGCGAGATTCGTCCGTTGTCGGCGTGCGTCATCAGAGCCGCAAGCTGTCGCAATCGCTCCTCGCGCGGCGTTTTTGGATCGATCTGCCCAAGTTCGGGAAACATCCATGCCGCCTCGGCCGTTTTACCGGTCGGCTTGTCGCAGCGGTACAATTCCAGCGGGGCATCGGCCGTGATGGCCGCCAGGCCGTATGTTTCGGCCAATGTCCAGCGATCGATGAAACTGTCGTGGCACGATGCGCATTTCATGTTCATGCCGAGGAACACCTGCGACACATTTTGAGCAAACTGGACTTCGCGTTTCTGGCTGGCGTTCACGTTCCCGCGCCACGTGATGCCGTAGATGAAGCCTTCGGAGTCGGGCGTTGGAGAAATCAGCTCGCGCACGAATTCATCGAAGGGCATGTTGCGTTCCAGCGCGCGATATAACCAGCCGCTGATTTGCTTGCGTCCGCCTTCGATGTAACCCGTGCCCTGATAGTCGTTTCGCAACAGGTCGTTCCAAAATGTCAACCAATGCTCGGTGTACGCGCGGTTGTCGGCGAGGAGCGAGTCGATCAATTCCTCGCGCCTAGCGTCAATCCCAGAACCGCCTGAAGAGAAGGGGACAGGCACATTTTGCTCCGAGGAATCCGCAAAATGAGCCAGTCCCCGACCGTTCTGGAGAAAAGCGTGCAACTGGTCTGGCGTCGGCAGCAGGCCGACGATGTCGAGGTACGCGCGGCGGGCGAACGTCGAGTCGTCGAGCGGCGCTGGCCGTTTCACGCCGTGTTCGGTGAGATACGCGTCAAGAATTCGGTCGATCGGATTCGTTCTCCCGCCCGCGGGCGGCGGCAATTCGGGCCGACGTGGCCGCAGCGGCGGCTCGTAGTCTTGCGGGGCAAACGTAAATCCTGCTTCCCACGGCACGCCGGCGTCGATCCATTCGCGCAGCGTTTTCACGTCCGCTTCGGAAAGCGGCGGCTTCTCCTTCGGCATCCGCGTTTCCGCATCGCTGGTCGTGACCATCTCGATCAAATACGAGTTGGCCGCGTCGCCGGGAATCGCGGACGAGCTATCCACGATCGCCTCACGCGTGTTGATCGAAAAATCGCCCTCGTGCCGGTGGCCGCCGTGGCACTCGAAGCAGTGCTGCTTCAGAATCGGCACGACACGATGGGCAAAGTCGAACTCGTTGGCCGGTTCGTCCGCATGCGCACTTCCACACAGAACGCATGCCAAAAGCAAGATCGCGAACAATTGAATTTGCAGCTGGGCGGAGTTCATTGGCCGGATTCTCGTTTCACTGATGAACCTGTATTTTAAATGGGTTTTCCGTCGTCCGGCAACCGAGCGAGAGCAGAGTTAGTGATACAGTTTGCAGAGAAACAGTGTAGTCCTCTCGCTCCGCGAGAGGAAATTGCGTCTCGCGGAGCGAGACGACTACAAACTGTACCACTACCAGACCAGACAAGATTCCACAAAAAAACGGTGCTGGAATCCTTATTCGAGCGCCGTTTCGTGTTGGTCGTGGTTATGAAAAGGTGAAAACGGATATCCCCACTGGCGAATCAGGCCCTGCCTGAAAGATTTTGTCCAACCTAAGGACGGTTGACCGGCTATAATCCTATAATCACCAGTTTGGGCAGTCTTCTTTTCACGCTTTCCGGGTGACCTCACATTCATGAAAGCGCCGTTGCAAATCATCTTCCTCGATAGAGAGCGGCAGGGGCGGCGGACGCGCTGCCTGCTTGCCGCGTGCGCGCTCTGGATTGGCGCCACCAATTCAATCGTGGCCGAAACGCGGCCGCCGATTTCGTTCGACCGCGACGTGCGGCCAATCCTTTCCGATAAGTGTTACCGCTGCCACGGTCCGGATGCCGAAGCGCGAGAAGCCGAGCTGCGACTTGATACGCGCGACGGCTTGTTGGAGCACGTTGTCGTTCCCGGCAAGCCCGACGACAGCGAAATCATCGCGCGAGTCCTTAGCGACGACGACGAGATGCGCATGCCGCCGCCCGATTCCAAGCTTTCGCTCTCGGCGGAGCAGAAAAATGTACTGCGGCGTTGGATCGACGAAGGGGCCGAGTTTGCCGAGCACTGGGCGTTTCTGGAATTGCCGCCGTCCGTGCCGGTTCCACCGGTGAGCGATGAAGCCTGGCCGCGCGAAACGCTTGACCGATTCGTATTGGCGCGACTGGATCAGGAAAAGCTGCGCCCCTCTCCAGCAGCGTCGCCGCTGCGACTGCTGCGGCGCATGGCGCTCGATCTCACGGGCCTGCCGCCGACCGCCGATGAATGTCGCGACTTCGAAAAGCGGGTGGCCAAAAAAGGGATTGACGTCGCCGCGGCGGAAACGGCGGACCGGCTCCTGGCCAGTCCGGCCTACGGCGAACACATGGCCGTCGCCTGGCTCGACGCGGCCCGCTACGCCGATTCCTACGGCTATCAATCGGACCAGCTCAACACGCAGTGGCCGTATCGCGATTGGGTCGTGCGCGCGTTCAACGACAACCTACCCTATGATCAATTCCTCGCTTGGCAACTCGCCGGCGACTTGCTCGAAAACGCTGGCCGCGAACAGATTCTCGCCACCGCGTTCAATCGGCTGCACCGCATGACCAACGAAGGCGGTTCGATCGCCGAAGAATGGCTCGTGGAAAACGCGGCCGATCGCGTGGCCACGTTCGGCACGGCCGTGCTAGGCCTGACGCTTGAATGCGCTCGCTGCCACGATCACAAGTACGACCCCATCACGATGCGAGACCACTATGCGCTGATGGCGTTCTTCAACTCGATCGACGAGAACGGCATGTACGATCACGCGTCGAAGGTTCCCTCGCCGTCGCTGTTGCTGCCCACGCCCGAGCAAGAGGCGCAGCTGGCGGCGGCGCGCGAAAAGGTGACGGCCGCCGAGGCCGCGTTGGCGAAGGGGATTGCGGACGCGCGCGGGCGATTCGAAGAGTGGCTCGCTAAGCCGCAAGCGGCGAGCAACGCAAATCTCGTTGGGTATTTCACGTTCGACGGTGAACTCGAAAAACTTGCCAACGAAGCGCCCGGCGGAAAAGGCGAAGGCAATGGCGCCGGTTTGCAAAGCGTCGCCGGTGTTCGCGGTAAAGCTCTTCGCTTCGACGGCGACCACGGCGCGGCGTTTCCCGACGCCTTCCAATTCGATCGTTGGGATGCCTTTACGCTCGACGCAATCATTCGCGACAATGCCCGCAACCCGAAGCCGGTGGTCGTGCTGCAACGCACGTTTGGCACCGACGTCGGCTACAACGGCTTCGATCTGTTGCTGCAGGACGGCGTTCTCGAAGCCCGCTTTTACCGTGTGTGGCCCGGCAACGCGATCGGCGTCCGCGCGCTAAAACCGATCGTCCGCGGCCAGTGGCAGCACATTACGCTCACCTACGACGGCTCGAGCACCGCCGCCGGACTGCGACTGTTCCTCGACGGCGAAGCCCTGCCAACGGCGGTCGTTCGCGACCATCTCAGCAAAAGCGCTTCGCTGCCGATCCGCAGCGGCCAATTCACGCTGGGCGAGCGTTTCCGCGACCGCGGTTTCAAAGACGGCGAAATCGACGAGCTGCGGATTTATGACCGAGCGATCACTCCCATAGAGATACGCGATCTGCACGACGGCAAATCGCTCTCGCTCGCGCTGGTCGACCGAATCGCCCATCGCGACGCGCTCGAAGCGTATTACTTTTCCACCGTCGACGAGCCCGTCCGCGCGCTCGCCGCTCAACTTCGCGACGCCCGCCGGCAGCTCGTCGAGGCGGAAGAACCGGTGCAGGAAGTGCCCATCATGGCCGAGCTGCCCGAGCCGCGACCGACGTTTATCCTTGCGCGCGGCGCGTACGATGCGCCCAAAACCGATGCAAATCGCGTTTCACGCGACACGTTTGAAAGCTTGCTTATCCCGTTTCCAAGCGATGCCCCGAGAAATCGCTTGGGCCTCGCGCGCTGGCTCGCCGATCCGCGTCATCCGCTCACTGCGCGCGTGTTCGTGAACCGGCTATGGACCAACTTTTTCGGCCGCGGCCTCGTTGCCACGCCGGAAAACTTTGGCCAACAGGGCGCGGCGCCGACGCACCCCGCGCTGCTCGATTGGCTGGCCCGAGACGTCATCGACCACGATTGGGACATCAAACGGCTCTGCCGCTCGATCGTCCTTTCCGCTACCTATCGCCAGGATTCGCGCTGCCCGCGCGAGCTGCGCGAGCGCGACCCGGAAAACGCGCTCCTCGCGCGCGGTCCTAGCCGACGACTGTCCGGCGAGCAGATTCGCGACTTGGCCCTTACCACTTCGGGCCTGCTTGAGCGCCGCTCGGGTGGTCCGCCCGTGTCGCCTTACCAGCCGGGCGGCGATTTGTGGCGCGAGACGAACGTCATGTCGCCCGCCTATCAGCAGTCGGTGGGCAAGGACCTCTATCGCCGCTCGTTGTACTCGGTGTGGAAGCGCACCACGCCGTTGCCCAACATGCTGGCATTCGACGCAACCTCCCGCGAGGTGTGCACCGTCGCCCGCGGCCGAACGAACACGCCCCTGCAAGCGCTGGTGCTGCTCAACGACGTGCAGTTCGTCGAGGCTGCCCGCGCCTTGGCACTCGACGTGTCGCGCGACCATTCCGATCTAGGCGAACAGATCAACGAGGCGTTTTTGCGGTTCACAGGCCGTTGTCCGGACGAGGCCGAGCTCGAATTACTCACCGACTTGTACAATGAGCAAAAGGCGCTGTTCGGTGACCGTTCGCAACAGGACGCGGCCGCATTCGGTAAGCTTGGCGAGTCGCCGCTCGGTGCAAACTCAGACTTGGCGCATATCGCAGCGCTGGCTGTTACTTGCCAGGCCATTCTCAATCTTGATGCAACTATTTTTGAACGGTAGGCAGTACTAAGATATTGGTCCGCAGATCGCACAGATGAGCGCAGATGAGATGCAAGTCATGAGACGATTATTAAACTGCGGACCATCTGCGTGCATCTGCGTCTATCTGCGGACGAAATGAATATAGCGAGGACTGGGTGATGTCGCATCCTGGGTACTACAGCGACCTACAACGCATTACGCGGCGCCACTTCTTCGGCTCCTCCGCCGCCGGAATCGGCGGCGTCGCGCTCAGCGCGCTGATGGGCGACTCGCTCGCCGCCGCCACTAGCGCCATCGCCGCGAACGGTGCACAGCTGCGCGGCCTGCATTTCGCCGCCCGTGCCAAACGCGTGATCTTCCTGTTTCAAGCCGGCGGGCCGGCCCAACAGGACCTGTTCGATTACAAGCCGCTGCTCAACCAAAAGAACGGCGATCAACTGCCCGAACACATTCGCGGCGGCCAGCGACTCACCGGCATGAGTGCCCAGCAGGCGTCGATTCCGCTCGCCGGCTCGATTTTCAAGTTCGCCCAGCACGGCCAGTCGGGCGCCTGGCTCAGCGAGCTGCTGCCGCATCATCGTCAGATTGTCGATGACGTGTGCTTCGTGAAATCGATGTTCACCGAAGCGATCAATCACGACCCGGCCATCACGTTCTTTCAGACCGGCTCGCAGATCGCTGGCCGGCCCTCGATGGG
Source organism: Planctomycetota bacterium (assembly GCA_022614705.1). Classification (GTDB taxonomy): domain Bacteria; phylum Planctomycetota; class Planctomycetia; order Pirellulales; family Lacipirellulaceae; genus JABDGM01. The sequence continues at coordinate 8,053 of JAKEIB010000273.1, forward strand.
CTCATGGCTGTCCTACGGCCTCGGTTCGATGAACGACGACTTGCCGTCGTTCATCGTGCTCGTGTCCGCCAATCAAGCCGATCAGCCGCTGTACGCCCGGCTCTGGGGCAGCGGGTTCATGGATTCGAAGTACCAGGGTGTGCAGCTTCGCGCCGGCAAGGATCCCGTGCTCTATCTCAGCAATCCCGATGGCATCTGCCGCTCCGGCCGTGGGGCGATGCTCGACAAACTGGGCGCGCTCAACCGTCATCAGTTCGAGAAAGAGCTCGATCCCGAAATCGAATCGCGGATCGCACAATATGAAATGGCCTTCCGCATGCAGGCTAGCGTGCCCGACGTCACCAATTTGTCGGCCGAGACCGAATCAACTTTCGAGATGTACGGCGCCGATAGCCGCACGCCCGGCACATTCGCCGCCAATTGTCTGCTGGCTCGTCGTCTGGCCGAGCGCGGCGTGCGATTCATCCAACTTTATCACCAGGGTTGGGATCATCACGGCTCGCTGCCGGCCAGCATCCGCCAGCAGTGCATGGAAACCGACCAGGCATCTGCGGCCCTCGTGCTCGACCTCAAGCAGCGCGGCATGCTCGACGACACGCTCGTCGTCTGGGGTGGCGAGTTCGGCCGCACTTCCTATTCGCAAGGCGCTCTTACCGCGACCGATTACGGCCGCGACCATCACCCGCGCTGCTTCACGATGTGGCTCGCCGGTGGCGGCATCAAGCCGGGCTTCACCTATGGCCGCACCGACGACTACGGCTACAACGTCGCCGACGCCGATGGCACTCCCACCTCACCCACCAGGCATGAGTTCACCCCCGGCGCCGTCCACGTTCACGACCTCCAAGCGACAATCCTCCATTTGCTGGGCGTCGACCACGCCCAACTCACGTTCAAATACCAAGGCCGCCACTATCGGCTGACTGACGTGCACGGGCACGTGGTGAATGACATCTTGAGTTGACGTGATTATTCGTCGCGCTTCAGTCGATCGGCCCAATAGCCGGGCTTACGCCGCCCATGGGCAACGGCGACAACTTCAATGCGAAATGCAGCCACGCGATACACTACCACGTATGGATAGCGCTTAAGTCGGTAGCGTCGCGTGCCGTGCAAATAAGCTGCCCACGCTTCGGGTGATTTTTGAATAGCTTGCCTCGCCTTTTCCAGTTCCTTAAGAAACGATTCAGCGGCTCGTAAACTACGCTCGCGGTAGTAGAAGAAGGCATCGTCCTCTTCGAGGCGTGCTTCGGGATGGATATCGATCGGTAGTCTAGCCATTCAACCGTTCACGCATTGAACGCAACGCCTCATCCCAGGGAATCAATTCAACTTCGCCTTTGTCAATCGAATCAAGACGACGTTTAATCTCATCCGCCCAGGCAGCTTCCACATCTTGTTCCGTCTCTTCGTCGAGACTTTCGATCAATGATGCGGCAATTTCTGCCCGATCGTTCGGACTTAGGCCAAGAGCCGTTTGCAATACTTGTTCGGCTTGAGTATCCATAATGCTATTATCACCAATCCAGGCCGAGGTTGCAATTGACGAACCGTCCTGCAGACGTCGAGATCCGCCGCGAGGATATTCAGACAGCGGTGGCTGAGCAATTGATCGGTACTCTGAATGCCGAATTGATTGAGCGCTACCCGGAAGAGGGCGCGAATTTCTTTCGCTTAGACGCTGCAGAAGGCTCCGAAGGTCTCGGCGGTTTTTTTGTGGCTTACATTTCGGGCGAGCCGGTGGGCTGCGGCGCACGGATCCAGGCGTTGCGGAGATCAAACGGATGTACGTCGCCCCAGCGGCGCGCGGTCGCGGCGTCGGCCGGCAAATCTTCATTGCGCTGGAAGCCGAAGCGCGCCGTCTGGGCGTGCGCCGATTAGTTCTGGAAACCGGCCCGCGCCAGCCGGAAGCGATCGCCCTCTACGCACGCGCCGGCTTCGTCCAGATTCCGCTCTACGGCGAATACCGCGACACGCCCCATCCGGAACTCAGCGTCTGCATGGCGAAGGACCTGTAACAGCAGCGCGCCCCTTGCAATCGGGGAATCGTTCCTCGCTCTAATGGACTGCCCTTATCGCCCTTTCAGGGCGGCTCGATGCATTGTCGCGAAACCGTCTAACGTCGACCAACGCTCTTGATAGCTTGCTATCGTAACTCATTGGCCGACGGATACCACTCTTCCGCTCCCCTCCAAAATCACTAATCCCTCCGGCTCCCAAATGCCGACTGCGCCAAGGGCGGTCGCGTTGCGCGCATACACGTGGACGCGTCTGCCGCGGCGGACGCGGATGCGAGTCTCGGAGAGACTCCCCACTTGTCCAAGGAGGGATCTGTGCCACGCTCGTATTCCGTATTCTTGATCGCCATCCTGGCGGGCGGCGGATGGTTTTTTACAACGGGTCCCGGCAAGGGCAAGTTCGGCGACATTCTTAAAGTTGTCACCCAGAACCAAAGCTCGCCAAACACGAATCCCCAGGTCAACGCGAACCAATCCCCGCTACCCGGTTACTATTCCGCGAGTCCGCAACTCGAGCCCGCGGCGCCCGTTCAAGCCCACTACGCCAATTTCGGCCAGCCAGCCGCGCCGGCGGCGACCGCCGCGCCGGCGCCCATGCCGCCGTCGCCCATGAACGGCGGGCCGGCCATTCGCATTGCGTCGTTCAACATCCAGGTGTTCGGCGAAAAGAAAGCGTCGAACCCCGAGGTGATGTGGACGCTGGCCGCGATCGTCCATAACTTTCAAATTGTCGCCATCCAAGAAATTCGCACGCAGGACGATTACTTCATCGACAAATTCCTGAGCACGTACGTCAACCAGAACGGTCGGGCGTACGACAAGGTCGTCGGCCCGCGCTTAGGCCGCTCCTCCAGCAAAGAGCAGTACGCCTTCCTGTACGACACGGCGACGATCCAACTCAATCACAACAGCATTTACACCGTCAACGATCCGGACGACATGCTGCATCGCGAACCACTAGTGGCCATGTTCCGCACCCGCGGCCCGCCGCCGGAGCAAGCGTTCACGTTCGTCCTCGTGAACATTCACACCGATCCCGACGAAACTCTTGCGGAGCTGGATGCGCTGGCTCAAGTCTATCAAGCCGTCCGCCGGGCGTCCGGCGGCGAGGACGACATCATCCTGCTCGGCGACCTCAACGTCGACGATCAGCACCTCGGCCAGCTCGGCAAATTGGATGGCGTCCGCCCACTCATCCGCGGCGTGTACACCAACACGCGGCAGAATGAACTCTTCGACAACATCGTGCTACACCAACCTTCGACCGCCGAGTTCAGCGGCCGCGCGGGCGTGTACCACTACCCGCAGCTCTATCAACTGCCGCCGCAGCAAGCGCTCGAAAAAGCGCTGAAGGTCTCCGATCACCTGCCGGTGTGGGCCGAATTCAGCGCCTATGAGGCGGCAACACCTGGCCGCGTCGCCGGACGCCCTGCGGCGACGATTCGCGCGCAATAACACGGGTGCCATGCCCACGGCTTTGCGTGGGCATGCGCGTCGCTAAAGCATGGCCACTCCAAGCAGTGGCCATGGCACCCATTCGCGCGCGAATACATTCGTGCAGGTGGCCAAAACTGCTTGTTGAAATTGGCCACCAACTGTGCTAGGCTGCTCTTAACACTGAACGGTATCTAGCGGAGCGGTGCGGTAAGCGCCGTATCCAAAGAGCCCGAAGTCGGACCCCGGTCCGGCCTCGGGCTTTTTTTGTGCGCCACGCGACCATACGGCTTGTGACCCTACTGTCATTCTGAAGGAGCGAAGCGACTGAAGAATCCACGCTGCGTTCGAAGAGATCCGTTCGGCTGAGCTCACGGCCGAAGCCTTCGGTCGCAAAGCCTCCCTCAGGATGACATGCATTATGTCCCACCCAACCAAAAAACTCGTCGCCTTTGCCGACGCCCAATCGCAAATCGCCGATGGCGATCTGCTGCTGTTCCGTCGCCGCGGCCTGATCGCCATTGCCGGTCGCGGCGAACACTCGCACACCGCGAAAGCGGCCTGGTGGGGCGACGATTTGTTTTGCCTCGAAGTCCGCGAGTGGCACGGCGGCCGGGCCGTGACGCTGGAAAGCCAGGTCAAAAAATTCCCCGGTCGAATCGACGTTTACCGCACCAATCCGGCAAATCGGTGGCCGGAGTACGATCGAACGCGCGCCACCACGATGATGCGGCGCCTGGCCGGCTGCGACTACGGTTACGCCGCCGTGCTGGCCGCCGCGATGCTCCACTTGCCGTTCATTCGAACGGCGGTTCGGGCAGATACAGAAGATCACGCGATCGATCGCCGGCCACCGTTTTGTAGCCAGGCCTGTGCGATGGTGGATCGAATGGGCGGCGGCGTCGATCCCGTGCCGCACCTGGCCGACCGCCTCACCGAACCCGCCGATCTGGCCCGTAGCCCGTTCTACGAGTACGCGTTCACACTCATCCCGTAAAACCGCGACCGCTGGTCACGGAAACAAATCGCAAATTTAAGAAAATGCAAACTGATAATCGTCAATTCGGATTGAACAGGAGGAAACAGAGGAAACGGAGTTCTCTGTTATCTCTGTTCGCTCCTGTTCAAATAATTCTGCTCGTGTGCTTGGCATCCGTGAATGGCATCGCTCGAGCGGATTGTTACGTCGATCCTGTTACCGGCCGGCAGATATGCACGTCGCCGGCCGATGCGTGGCGATCGATCGCGGGGGCGGGGACGCCCCGGCTCGCTGAGCCGTTGTCGGTTGATTCAAGTGCTCATTGTCGAATCAGCGTCGGCGACGGCACGATGGGCAGCGGCACGCTCATTGCCGTCAGTAAATCGACTGGCCTGGTGCTAACTTGTTCACACTTGTTCGACACTTCGAGCGACGGCATCATCGCCTCATTTCCCGACGGCAGCCGGTTCGCCGCGCGGCTGATCGAACGCGATCGGCCACATGACCTGGCAGCGCTCGCGATTCAGCGGCCGAGCATCGCGCCGATTGAGGCAAACGATGCCGACCCAGCCGGCTGCTTAAGCGCATGCGGTTTCGGCCCTAACGGTCAGTTCCGCTGCATGCGAGGCAACGTCATCGGCCATGCCGCTGCGGTCGGCGCAGCACATCCATCGCTCACAATGGGCGGCGCCGTGCGGCCGGGCGATAGCGGCGGCGGCGTGCTGAATACCCATGGCCAGCTTGTCGGTGTCGTTTGGGGCCAACGAGATGGCCTTACCTACGCGACTTGCGGACGGCCGTTACGCGAGTTTCTGAATCGCGTTCGCGGAAAGACCGGGGGCGACGACGCCCCGGCTCGCGCGCCGCAGATCGACTGGCAAGCGTGGTCGCGCGAAATGGAATCGCGCATCCGCGCGCTCGATGAGAAAAAGCAGGATAAAGGTCATTTTCTGCAAGCAGGCGATCTCAACGGCTACGTGCGAATCGACGACGCACCGCAGATTGACCCCGGTCAGTTCGCAAAACGCGACGAAGTCGACGGTCGATTGAAGCAAGTCACCGCGCGTTTCGAGTCAATTCATTCGCGCATCGAGTCCGTCCACCAGCATGCCGAAAAACTTGCCGCGAGCAAGGCAGGCATTTTTCAAGGCCTGTCCTTCGGAAAGCTCCTCGTCGGCGCGCTCGGCCTGAGCGGTCCATTGGCGGCGGCTGTAATCGTTGCGGGCGGTCTCGCGGGACGACGCATGAAAAAGCAAGGAGCACGGAGCCAGAAGCATGGAGTGGGATCGAAACTCCATGCTCCCCGCTCCCCGCTCCGTGCTTCCTCGCCCATCGTCGTCGATAGCCCCATTCCTCCACAGCGCACTGTTCCCGAAACCCACTACGTCCCTATCGAAAAAGACTCATTCGCCAAAGCCCACCAATGGGCCAGCGAACATGTGGCCCGAAAATACCCCGGCGCGGCGGAAATCCTGCAGGCGCTCGACTCGCTGATTAAGCAGCACCTTGCAGCCCAATAGGGTTCAGGGTTCAGTCCCGAGCCCTGAACCTAAACCCTGAACCCCGAACCCTTAGGAGCCTCTCATGCCCATCACCAACACCGATGCCGTCCTTTGGTATAACGTCGGCGAGTTCGGCAAAGCCGGCTATGCCGTGCCGAACTGGTCGAACGACGTCGGCAGTCTCAATCCGCAGATTCTGGATTGGACCTATGGCTCGTCGCAAAAAATCTGACACATTGACTCGTTGAGAATCCCTTAAATTCAGGTGTTTGCGAGCTTCTTGATGTGGCAGATTTATTCGGACG
>JAKEIB010000274.1 GCA_022614705.1 Planctomycetota bacterium
ACACGTCGAATAGGCGCCTACGCTCATGGCGCGCGCCTTGTCCCATGATATTATGTACTTGTCCAGGCCAATGTTGCAGATTTATTGCGATGGGCCATAGGTTGAGGGAATAGAAGAATTATGGGCGAGTATATCAATGATGTCGAATCACGCTTGGCCAAAGATCGGTTGGAGCGTTTGATTTATAAGTTGACCTGGAAGAGAACGGTTAGTTATCTTCTCGCGATCGGATTTGGGTTGGCTGGGCTCGGTGCAGTGGCATTGGGTACATCAATCATTGGTATGTGTGGAATTGCGGTTTGTCTTCTACTCATTTTGCGCGCCATTGACACAACCAGTCATTTGGATGAGGCGCGTCATCGTTCGACGCGAGCATTGACACCCGATCTTTCACATCTCTATCACAAGCAAGAAAATCCGCCACCGCAAGTTTCCGCCCAACCATAAAGCTGGGACGCATCGACCCACATGCACACCAGACTGCAAGAACGTTGCCGCGCTTATTACTTACGAAGTCGTGGCTAGGCGGAGTGCGATGCGGCGCGCGGTGTGGAATTCGGCAATGTCGAGTTCTTCTTGCGTGGTGTGGATGTAATGTTGTCCGCAGCCGAGCGTGACCGTGGGGATGCCGTGGGCGGTGAGCCAGTTGGCGTCCAGGCCGCCGTTGGTGACGGCGAGATCGGCGTCGAGCGCCTCGGCTTTGACGGCGGCCGCGGCGGCGGCGACGCACGGCTCGTCGTGCGTTAGGCGGAACGATTCGTAGTCGAGCCGGCCATCGAATTGTACGCGTCCGGTCTTGCCCGAGGTATTGCGAACGCTGGCGGCGGCTCGTTCGAAGGCGTCGCGGATTTCCTGGACGATCCGCTCGCGGAATTTTGGGTGGTGACTGCGGGCCTCGACGCGGAGTCGCACGTGGTCGGTGACGACATTGGTGGCCTCGCCGCCTTGAATCACGCCGACGTTGCTCGTGCCGGCGTGGTCGTCTTTCTCAATGAGGCCGTGCCAGCCGTTGGCGGAGAGATCGGCGATGGCGATGGACGCGATCGCGATCGCGCTGACGCCGTGCTCGGGGTGATTGCCGGCGTGGGCGGCGAGGCCGTGGATGTCGATCGTCATGCGGTAGCCGCCGGTGGCGCCGATCTTGAGGACGTTGGGCGAGCCGCCGTCGAAGTTAAACGCCAGTTTGGGCTTGCCGAGTTTTGCGACGCGGAGGTATCGAGCGCCGAGGAGGCCGGCTTCTTCTTCGATCGTCCACAGGAATGTGAGTGGCGGATGGGGCAGTTTGGCTCGCAGGATGTCGATGGCGGTCGTGAGCAAGACAGCGGCACCGGAGCGGTCGTCCGCGCCGAGACCTGTTGCCTTATTGGCACTGATGACGCGGTCGCCTTTTCTCACAGGCCGCGAACCGATACAGATGGGTACTGTGTCTACGTGGGCGACGAGCATGCGGCGCGGTCCGCGGATCGTGCCGGGAAGTTTTAGCGACAGGTTGCCCACTTGCCCGCCGATGGGCGAGCGGCGGTGGGCGTCATCGGTTGCGAATGCGGTTGACGGTGTGCCGGCTGCATGCAGCTGGGCGCGAATGAACTCCATGATGGCCGCTTCCTCACCGCTACGGCCGGGGATGGCCATCATCACGGTGACAAGCTTGAGAGCTTCTCCCTCAGAAACTTGATTCGCAAACAGTTTATTTGACTTCTTGAGCGCCATTGGATTGATCTACAATGAATCGACCGTTGTCACGATGCGGGCAACGAGCGGAGTGCGATACCGGGTGAAAATAATGACTGGCAACTTACACGGCGCGACGGCACAGCGGAAGCAATCGAGAAGGAATCATCATTCTACCGGATTATTCCTGTTTTCCTGTGCCGTGTTCATAGCGGGTTGCGATCGCAAGACGCCGACGACCGAGTCGACCGGGGCTATCGCAAGTAAACTCGAGTGCCTTCTGTATTGCGAAACAGCCGACGATTTGGAAGAGTTTTACGCGAAGCATTCTCTTGGCGAAGTACAAGTCCACACTAAGGACCGTCTGGTTTTTGCTCAAGCGTTTCCCTACTCTGGGATGAATGCAAGTCATTTGTGGGTATATGCGTTAGACGCCGACGGCATGAGGCTTGTCGCATTCCTGTACATTCCGACTCAAAGTAACGTGACGCTCGAAGCAGACGACAGTGGCTCGATAGCGGTTCGTGCGGAGGATCAGCGGGTCGCCATCCTCGACCAGCCTCAATAGCATAGCGGCGGCACTTGTCGTAATCCCCGGCCCTTGCATCCAAAATCTGAGTGCATCCCGATGATCCTGATCATCGATAACTACGACTCGTTCACGTACAACCTCGTACAGCGGTTGGGGGAAATTGATTCAACGCTCGATCTTCAAGTGTTTCGCAACGATGAAATCTCGGTGGACGAAGTGCTGGAGCGCAAGCCGGAGCGGGTGATCATTTCGCCGGGGCCTTGCACGCCGACGGAAGCCGGCATTTCCGTCGAGTGTTGCCAGCGGCTGAAAGGGCGAATGCCGCTTTTGGGCGTGTGTTTGGGGCATCAATCGATGGGTCAGGCGTTCGGGGCAACCATTGTGCGGGCGAAGAATCTCATGCACGGCAAGACGGACATGATCCACCACTACGGTAAGCGACTTTTTGCCGGCCTTGCGAATCCATTCCAGGCGACGCGTTATCACAGCCTGGTGATTCAACCCGATACGTTATCGAATGAATTCGAGGTTACGGCGTGGGCGGAGGAACCGGGCGGCTACCGCGAGATCATGGGGATTGCTCATCGCGAGTATCCATTGTTCGGCGTGCAGTTTCATCCGGAGAGTTTTCTTACGCACAGCGGGTACGATATCCTGCGGGCCTTCCTCGCCGCCTAGAATTGTATTTCACCACGGAGGACACAGAGGACACGGAGTCGGAAAAAGACAAGGAGACAAGGAGAAGGGGAGACCAGGAGATTTGATGACATCGTTTCTTCTTGTCTCCTTGTCTTGATTGCCTCCGTGACCTCTGTGTCCTCCGTGGTTAAAAACTAATGCTTACTGTTGAAGAAGCGTTGGAACTTGTCGTCAAGAACGTTGAGCCGCTGGCGGCGCGGCGGGTGTCGCTGGGGGAGGCGGCCGGGTTGGTGTTGGCGGAGGAGATTCGGAGCGAGGTTAATTCGCCGCCTTACGACAAGGCGCTCATGGACGGGTACGCGGTGCGCAGCGGCGACCGGCAGCCGGAGCGGCAGATTTTGGAGGAAATTGCCGCGGGCGCGGTGCCGCGATTTCCGGTGACGCCCGGCGCGGCGTCGCGGATCATGACGGGCGCGCCGTTGCCGGAGGGGGCGGACGCCGTCGTGCAGCTAGAGCGCACGGAACTCGTCAGTGAGTCGACGGTTCGGCTGCGTCAGGTCGATCCGCTGGCCGGGCAGAATGTGTTGCCGTTGGGCGCGGCGTTGCGCGCGGGCGAAGTAGTGCTGCAACGAGGCGTTGTCCTGCGTCCAGTGGAAATTGGGATCCTGGCCGAGATGGGCCGGGGAGTCGTGAGCGCGATTCCGCGCCCGCGCGTCGCTGTTTTGCCGACGGGCAATGAACTCGTGGCGGTTGGTGAGAAGCCAGAGCAAGGGCAGATTCGCAACAGCAACGGGCCATTGTTGGCGGCCGCCGCGGCGCGGGCCGGGGCGCATGCAATCGAACTGGGCATTGCCCGCGACAAGCGCGAAAAGCTGCGACGTTGGGTCGAGCAGGGGCTAGTGGCCGACGTGCTCGTATTGAGCGGCGGCGTTTCGGCCGGCAAGTTTGACCTGGTTCCGGAGGTGCTGGCGGAGCTTGGCGTCGAGCAAGTGTTTCACAAGATTTCGCTGCGGCCGGGCAAGCCGCTTTGGTTCGGCGTGAAGCACGACGGCGAGCGGCGCGTGCTGGTGTTTGGGTTGCCCGGCAATCCGGTGAGCAGCTTTGTGTGTTTCGAGCTATTTGTGCGGCCGGCAATCGCGGCGATGGCGGGCCGCGGGTTCGAGGGGCTGCCGACGGTCCGCGCGCGATTGACTCATGCGTTTGTTCATGCGGGCGGACGCGAGTCGTTCCTCCCGGCCACCGTGAGCGGGGTTTCAGGTTCCGTGTTGAACGTCGCGCCGTCGTTCGAATCGCGCATTGCGGCCGCGTCGTCGCCGGCCGATTTATGGGTGGCAATTCTTCCCTGGCAAGGCTCTGCCGACTTAGTGACGCTCGCTCGCGCCAACGGCTTGGTCCGACTCTCTGCCGCTGAGCAGCAGCTAAATCCGGGCACGTTGCTGGATGTGATCTTGATCTAATCCAGAGAGCCAGGTTCGCTGAATCGGGTTGTGGGCGGAGACAAGTTGACGGCTTAATCGCATTTCCCGGCTTGCCGTAACGCAGTCCGGCCGGCGACCCAACCACGGCAGCCGCGGTGCCCGGGTCGGGGCTACTGGCTACGTTAATCAGCAATTTGCGCTAAACGCTTCGCCCGCAAGGCATTGGACGGACGAAACGGCATCGTTTGCCCGGAGACGCGTAAGCTACGAAATAGTTGCAATTTACGCCGTTCTTGGCGATGATGAGATATTGCCGGAACATCTTTGCGGGCAGGGGGCTGGAGCGCTTTCGCGCGGACGTTCGTCGCACAGCGCGCCGCTGGGGCGCGGCGGGCGAACGCTCTTGGAGGCTGTCCCGCGCGTAGACAAATAAGCTACTGCAAGGTTACTACGATGTTGAAATCTCCATGCGCGATTCGGTTGGGCTTGATCGCCGTCCTCATGTCTAGTGTTGCGTGCACCGCTGCTCGCGCGGCAGTTACGGTGATCGGTGACGTGATTCCCACGGATGATCTGACCACGGAAGCCATCGAGGGTTTGCCGGCCAACGGCAATTCCTACAATCCCAACGACCCGCTCAACGCTCAGACGCGTTGGGAAAAGAACGAAGACATTATCGTGGGTGAGAAGTTTCCGATGGGAGGGCGACTGGACATCGACGGAAACTCGGTGTTGCGATACCAGGACCTCATCATCGGCTCTCGGGGTGAATTCAACGGTCAAACGCGCGTCGGCACGGGCACCGTGTTGATCACCGGCATCGGCGCGCTATACAGCAGTATTCCGTACGATGCCAGCAATCCGCCTCCGGGGCTGCCTCCCGGATTCGGCGTCGCGGGATCGGTCGCGCGGGCTACCGATGTTGGTTTTGACGTTTACGTTGGCCAGTGGGGGGAAGGCCGGTTCGAATTGCGCAACGGCGGCCGCGCGGAAATTCAAGACGCGGTCGTCGTGGGCGATATGCCGGGATCGAGCGGCGTGATTGTGGTCGATGGCTTCGGCGCGCTGCTGGCCAGCGGCGGCTTTGAAAGCAGCGCATCAGACACCGATCCTCACCAGATGGTGGTAGGCCGACAGGGGATCGGCTCGATGCAGATCAGCACCGGCGCCTTGGTGGTCAGCGAAGGGCCGCCCGCCGCGGCCACGACAACGTCGTCCATTGGCGCCGTTATCGGAAGCGATCCGTTTGTGACGGGGGAGGTCCCCGTGCTTGGCGGGACGGGCACGGTCACCGTGACGGGCGCCAACTCGCGCTGGATCGTCGGCGGCTCGCTACAAGTGGGTGGGTTTCACGACTCCCTGATGGGCGCTTTGGAAGATGTTTCCGGCGTGAACGTGCAATACAACAGCGCGGACGGCCAGGCAGGCCGGGGCACGCTTAACGTCGGGCTTGGCGCGCTGGTCAGCGTTCGCGCCGCAATCGCCGCCGACCCAGACTCCGACGATTTGCTGCTTGCGATTGGGCGGTTCGGCACCGTCGAATTTACCGGCGGTTTAATGGTCGTGGGTAGCGGAACCGGGACGGACTCGACGCCCGACAAGGTGCAGGTCCGGAACGACGGCGTCATCAAAGGCAGCGGGCGACTTGAAACCGGCGTGTTTCGCAATCGATACTTTGGTCAAGTGCGGGTCGACTCCGGCCAATCGCTGGTGATCGATTCATCTTCCGAGTTCGTTGGCTCGATCGATGCGTATCCGTTAATCAATTTCGGACTGATCGAAGTCATCGGCACGGAGGAAGCGCCGGCCGAGCTGGAATTCGTGCGCCCCCCCGCGGCGACAGGTAACCCGCTGACGCCGCTCATCAATCGTCCCGTCGCGACGATGGCGGTGCCGGCCCCCACAACGTTCGATGGTGGACTAATTTCCGCTCAGCACGCGGTGTTGCGATTCACTTCGGGCGACACGGCGGCCACCGAAATCATTGGCATGAAGAACGAGGGCGTCATGGCCTTCACGGCGGGGACGAACACGATTCAAGGCCATGTCGTCAACAAAAAGGGCGATGATCCGATGGCGCTCGACCCCAAATTCCTCATTGGACCAGACACGACCGTCGTCATCGAGGACGATTTTACGGTGGATGCGGCGGTGATTGGCCCTGGTCCGGTCGTCGGCGGTCCGATCTTCGACTTGGGCGAGGGAGCCACATTGATCGTTTTGGATCAGAGCACGCTCACGTTGGCGGGCGTCCTCAATATGGACCTCAGCTTGTCGAATCCCAGCCACATTATTGCGTCCGGCGATTTGGGACTTGGCGGAGTGCTCAATGTTTCGCTAAGCAGCGACGTCCTGGCGTCGCTTGGGCATGGAAGCTCGTTTGAGATTCTTTCCTTCAGCGGCGAGGCGTACGGCATCGATACGACGGGCACGGTGGCGATGCCAAATACGACGCCGATTGCCACGGGCGCGGCCGGATTCCAGGCCGTCAGCGTGTCGCCCGATCTGGCACTGCTGTTTCCCTCGCTCGACCCGATCACGCAACGAATCGGTCAAGGAATCTATCTGTCGTTTCTCGATCCAGGGATGGTGGGCGGCGGAGCGATGGGTGCCGATTTCAATGGCGACGGCGTGGTCGACGCGCTGGACCTGGCGATTTGGAAAGCCAACAAGGGCATCACGATGGGCGCCTCGGTGCTGCAAGGCGACGCCAACGGCGACGGCATGGTGGACGGCGCCGATTACCTGATCTGGCTCAACATGTTTACGGGGGGGCCAGGGGCCGGCGGTGGCGGCATCGGGCTGCCGTCCTCCAGCGTGCCGGAGCCCACAGCGCTGGCGCTGCTCTCATTAGGCGGGATGCTAGCGATGGCAGTCCGCAGAAAGAAAGGGGACATCACTGATATTGACATCCGGAGCGTTGTTGGAGTAGCGTGTTGGGCATGCCACGAACTGCTCGGGCCATTGAAGCGGGGTTGATCTACCACGTTCTCAATCGCGGGAACGGGCGGATGCGGCTGTTTCACAAGCCGGAAGATTATCTGGCCTTCGAACGCGTGCTCGGAGAGGGACTCCAGCGCTACCCCGTCGAATTGTTGACCTATTGCGTAATGCCCAATCATTGGCATCTGGTCGTGCGACCCAGCACCGACGAAGCCTTGGGACGCTGGCTGGGTTGGGTGGGCGTGACGCATGTGCGTCGACACCACGAACACTATCATTGCCGCGGCGGCGGGCACCTCTACCAAGGACGTTTCAAGAGTTTTCCGGTTTCCAGCGACGAACACTTCTTGACGTTGTGCCGGTATGTGGAGGCCAATGCCCGCCGAGCGAAACTGGTCGCGCGCGCCGAACAGTGGCAGTGGAGCGGTTTATGGCAACGCCTGCATCGCGCAGCTACGCTGCCGTTGGCCAAGTGGCCGGTGACTCGGCCGACGGATTGGTTGCAGCGGGTCAACCGATCCTTGCCTGGCCAAGCGCTGGCCCAACTGCGAGAGTGCGTGCAGCGCGGTCGTCCGCTGGGCGATCCAACATGGGTTCAAGCCACCGCTGCCCGCCTCGACCTAGCCTTCACTCTCCGCGGCCCCGGCCGACCAAAGATCAGAAATCAGTGATGTCCCCTTTTTCTTCCCCCGGGCCGCCAACCCGTTCTTCCCCTGAGAGGAGTCCCGCGGGCCGCCAACCCGACTTCCTCAACCCTGTTGACTGTCCAACCAATGGGGTCTAACTCGCTTACGCCCAGCGGAGTACGATTCACGAAAGCTTTGAAGTATCGCCCCAATAAATGGGAGCGGAGACATCATTAGGTTTCCCCAAGTATCATGTCGGCCATTGTTGCTGTTCGCAAAGAGCATTTCGTAGCGATCGCTGGCGATATGCAGTTCGTTCATGGAAGCATCACCATTCCGGCGCAAATGTGTCTCTATCCGCGAAAAATACACAACATAGCAGGGGCCTATGTCGGCGTTGTTGGAAGCGTTGCCCATCACAACGTTTTGCGATCTCTGTCCGCTTCAAAACCAGAGTTGTTTAATTTTGACGGAGCCGACGAGATTTTTGAGACATTTCGGAAAATCTACCCCCTATTGCGGGAGGATTATCACTTGGTTAGTAAGGATGAGCACGAAGATCAGGAATACGAATCAAGTCAGATGGACGGATTGGTCATAAGTAAAGCCGGCGTATTCTCATTCTCAGGCTATCGCGAAGTTTCGGAGTACAATTCCTTCTGGGCCGCCGGCTCCGGAAGGGATTTTGCGCTTGGCGCGCTCGAAGCGACATACGCGTCCGGACAAAGCGCGAAATCGATCGCGGAGATTGCCGTTAAGGCCGCATGCAAATTCGATTCAGCAAGCGGTCTGCCGCTTGAGAGTTACGAGATCGAATTGGGGAGTAAATAAAGGGGACGGGAGTCGTTTAGTGTCGTGGCCGAGGCGCACTCGTCCACGGCCGCTTCTGTCACAGACAATGCCGCGACCTCCTCATGTTCGCCCTCGCCCCCAACGTTATGCTTCTGGTGGTCATCCAGGTTTTCCACTCAGCCGGTCAGAACTATTTATTAAGATTGTTCTGACCCCTCCTGCGAGCGACCCTTTTCCGAGCTTCATCCTTGATCCCTGATCCTTTCATCCCTCTGACAACCCCCAATTCCTGGCCACCCGCCACTCCGCTCAGGTGGCCAAATCTGCGTATTGAATATCCGTTCACTATCTGCTATAAATACCCTCGCACGATCGCCAGGTGTCGACGATCAGAGGCGTGCGGAACCGCCCGTGCTCGATAGGCCCGCGCTTGGGCCGCAGCCCCTCACACGGTAGCCGCGGTGAAGCGCATCCCTAGGGGTCGGGAACGACTACGGCGGACCTCCTGCGCCACTGCGTGCTATGTGGATAATTCGTCTCCCCGAGACGCCCCATGTGACCTGAGGTCGTGCGGCCGGAGCTCCGCAAGTCGGAACCGGAGGGGGCCCCCTTCTTTTTTTATCGAACAACGCGAGTAAGTCTCATGCGCCTAAAGTCACGACCGGCCCACGTTGCGTATTGTCCGCCCGACGATTACATAAGCGTGCTTCCCGTGGACAAAACGAACCCCCTTCGGACGAACCGGCCATGAAAAAACCCCTGGAATTACAGCGTCAACCAGTTTTCGAGCATCCCCAAACGGGGGGTTTTGTCCACGAAAATCGTGTTTCATTGTGCGCGGGACACAGTACAAAGCCTTTGAGTGCTAGCTAAGCAACCGTTTTTAGTGGCAGACTGTGATTTCTCGATCGCGCACGGTGAACGCCGCAAGTTGGGTGGCAGAATTTGACGATTAGGTAGAGCGTGCGGGCCGGGGCGAGGACGTGTTTGCAGATCGCGCGCCTCGTGTCATTTGCTGAATGCGGGCAAGGAGGTTGTCATGCGGCGTTACACTGCGTGTTGTCTAATCGTTGCCGGTTGTTGCGCGGTTCATGCACTCAACAGCGCGCATGCGCTCGGCGATGACAGACTTCGCATGTCGGCATTTCGGGCGCTGACCAGCGAGCAGTCAGAGGGACAGAATGCGACGACGTCGGCAGAGCAATCGCCCGTCGAGGCTGGTTCGGGTGCGACGGTTGTTCCACCCATTTCCACTCATCCGCCCGCGATGACGCCGCAGACTGGGCCGGCGCAGTCCACGCCGGCGCCGCGAATGAATGCAACGTCGCCCGTGTACGCGCAGCCGGGCCCTGCCAGTCAGGCACGTCCGTCGCACAGTTTTTACGGCGGCGCTTCGGCGCGCGCGACGTTGAGTCAGTTTCCGCGTCGCGTGGCGGCTCAGCCCAATGCGCCGCGACCGAC
>JAKEIB010000275.1 GCA_022614705.1 Planctomycetota bacterium
CACGTCGAATAGGCGCCTACGCTCATGGCGCGCGCCTTGTCCCATGATATTATGTACTTGTCCAGGCCAATGTTGCAGATTTATTGCGATGGGCCATAATGATCAGAACCAACCCAAGAATTGCGGCCGCCGAACTTGTTTGATTGAACAAGATCAATCCGGCCAGTTGCAAGAGGGCGCCGATTCCCACCCCGACGTTTGTGTTCCTTCGCTTTTGAGGTAGCATAGGAACCCCTCCACGCAGGATTTTCGCGTGCTCGCGATCTAGTCTCGTCACGTGCTTTCTTGTCGGCACTCTAGGGTGCTGTGCCCGTGATGCGAATGGAATGGGTCCCCGGCGGAATGGGTTGGTCCAGCGAAATGGGTTGGTCATTCTCCCGCGCCGCCACCTCACGCAGGCCATCCACGGCGAATCGGAACGGCACTGAGTTCTCCAGTTTCACCGTCATTTGCAAGTGTTTTGGGGCCGTCGTTTCCAGTGTTCCCTCATACCGGACGTGGCCGGCCGGAATCGATTCGAAGTCGAACTCTACTCGCTCCACGCCGTCGAAGGCGGTCGCCCCGTCGATGTTCGACGTATCCTGGTCGATTTCGTACGCTTCCTTGTCTTTGAAGAACTCGTTGCGCGTGATCCGCAGCGCGACGCTGGCCGGGCCATCTTCGGAGGGAGCAGTGGCGTCTTGGCCATCGACTTGGAACTCAATGTCTCCGCCGCCCATGCCGATGCCCCAGGCCAGGACGAGCAACGCGGTCGGCATCATTCCGAGCACGGCGCAGACAATCCCGGCCACGGCCAACCCCGCGCCACCGGCCGTCCCCCGGCGGGCAATCCGCAAGCCGACCACCCCCAACAACACCGCAAGTAGCCCGGGCACCAAGTGCAGGATTGGTACCCAAAACATCAGCAACGTCACGATTCCCAGGACGAGACTGGTGATGGCGATCCCACTTGCGCCGCGTCTGTTCAATTCTTCTGACATGGCTCACCTCCTATATGTGACTGGCGAACGGAACTTAAGAAACGGGTCTATCTACTCATTCGACGTCTGGCGGATATCATTGCCAAAATTTACCTTTCGGCCGCTCTCTTCGCCTCAGCCACCGGTTGGCTAGCGTTCGCCGCCGCCGGCTGCAACTCTGATGCTCGCGTTGATCGATCAGTCACGGCCTGCGGCGGGCCGAGCAGCGCGGCGGCTTCGGCGCGGAAACGGGTCACGTCCTCGTTGGTCGGATTATTTTCCATCCATACGACCGCTTTGTCATACCACACACGGGCGGCGTCGCGGTTGCCCAACTTCCACTCGGCCATGGCCAGGACGAACCAGTCCCAGCTATTGCCGCCATTGCGGAGTTCCATCGATTTGTGCAGAGTCTCGACAGCCTTCTCCATGTTGCCCGCGCGATACTGGGCTACGCCCAACGCGTTCCAATTGAGGTCGTTGTTGGGGTCCAGTTTCACGGTGAGTGTGGCCAGCTCGACGGCAAGCCGCGGATCTCGAAGTTGCGGAATTCGGCGAAGTCGCTATTATCCAGGCCCAACTATTGTAGGAATTGGCGAGTTTCCGCCGCTCGATGTAGAACGCGCCTGATGGTGACTTTTCCAACAGGGAGATCACTTTCTCGCCAGCGTCCACTGCCTGTTTCCACTCTCCCAGGTCGGTATGAAATTGAGCGCGCACAATCCATTCACTGGCAGCGATTGGATTGGATTTCCTGGCGGCCTCATCCTGTCGCTGGCGATCTAGGGTCTCCAGTCCGGCGCGAGCTCTCTTGGCCACTAAGACCTGGTTTAAGCTTTCCAACGCATACTTAGTGCTCTTGTGTTCGTCGTCGTACTGCCGCCGAAAAATCTCGGCCGATTCCCGCGATGCAGACTCCGCCTCTTGAAACTTCTCTTGCTTCGTGAGTGTCCGACCCAGGACAAAAAGGCCCCAAGCGGTTTCCGGATGGTCCGGCCCGTGCAGTCGTCGGTGCAATGCCACCGCCTTTCGGGCGGCGTTCTCGGCCTCGGCATATCGGCCCTGGCTGAACAGCGAATCGCCGAGCCCGTGGAGGATATTCGCCACAACGGGAATATCCACGGATGTCAGATCGCCAGCGAGCGTAAGCGCTGCATCCGCCGTGGCATCCGCTTCGGCATACTTGCCTTGCGAGATGAGAAATCGTTGCTTCGCCCACATCGCCCTGAGGACAGCTTCGCGTGAGCTGCCCTTGTGGCGGTGGATCGACAAGGCCTCTTCGACGCATTCGAGCGCCCGGTCGTAATTGGTCGCTTCAGCCAGATTCCATGCGTAATCGACGAGGCTCTCTGCCACGCTCTCGTGATCTAGGCCGAGCGTTGCCCGTCGCAATTCGAGGGCGGCTTTCAAATGCGGCTCCGCCTGATCGGCCATGCCCAGCCGCCAATAGGCCTTTCCGATCGTGGCGCGAACTGTGGCCTCCGCTTCCGGCTGGTCCTTAAATTGATCCGCCAACTTCGCGGAGAAATCATCAAGCAACTGGCGAACCGTGTAATTGGCCCCTTTGACCTCATCTGGGTTGGCTGACCCGAGCATTTGCTGAAGCAGATCGCTGATCGTCGTGGCCTTGGCAGCTTCGGTAGCCGCCTGTCGGCGGGCCTGCGTTTCAGCTTCCAGTCGGGCGTCGGCGAGCGCTTCGGCCCGCCGCGCAACCGTGGCCTGCCAGATGCTGACTGCCGTGCCCAATACGAGACTCATGGCGACGATGGCCACCGTCGCCAGCGCCGCCTTGTTCCGGCGCGCGAATTTTCGGAACGTGTAGCTGACCGACGGGGGACAGGCCTGGACCGGTTCGTCCTTGAGGAAGCGATCGACGTCGCGGGCCAAGCCGTTGGCCGTCTCGTAACGCCGGTTGCGGTCCTTCTCCAGGCACTTCATGACGATCCAGTCCAGCTCGCCGCGGACCAACTTCGAGAGCTTGGCCGGCTCGGTGTTGCGCTGGGCGGCGATCGATGGCAGGCGCTCGCCCGACTGGCTCAGCCGCGTGCTCGGCTTTGGCGGCTCTTCCTCGCGAATGATGCGGCGGATTTCATCGACCGCGGCTTGTTTGAGCCGCTCGCGGTCAAAGGGCGTGGTGCCGGTGAGCAGTTCGTACAAGAGTACGCCCAGCGAATAGATGTCGCTGCGGGTGTCGATATCGAGGCCGCTCATTGCCGCCTGCTCGGGGCTCATGTACAGCGGCGTGCCGAGCATCTGCGCGAACTGCGTATAGATCGTCCGTTCAGTGAGCTGCTGGCTGAGCGCCTTGGCCACGCCGAAGTCGATCACCTTCACCACCGGCCGGCCATCGTGCAGCGTGACTAGCACGTTCGTCGGCTTGACGTCGCGGTGGATGATTCCCTTTTGGTGTGCATGTTGGATGGCGTGACAGAGCGAGACGAACAGTTCCAGCCGCTCCCGTGGCGTGAGGTGCTCCTGGTCGCAATACTCGGTGATGGGAATGCCGCGCACTAGCTCCATCACGAAGTAAGGCCGACCGGTATCCGTGGCCCCGGCGTCGAACACCTTGGCGATGTTCGGGTGGTCCATCAGCGCCAGCGCTTGCCGCTCGGCCTCGAACCGCGCGATCACGTCGCGGGTATCCATCCCGGGCTTGATGATCTTCAGCGCCACCTTGCGCCTTACGGGCCGATGCTGCTCGGCCACGAACACCAACCCGAAACCTCCCTCGCCAATCTGCTCCATCAACTTGTACGGCCCGATGACCGTGCCGGGGCCTTCGGAGACTCGCTGGAACGCCGCCGTGTGAAGCGTGGCCACGGCCGGCCCCGCCATGAAGCTGCCCGCCTCGCCCGCCGCCGCCAGCAGCCGCTCGACCTCGCCCCGCAACCCCGCGTCCCCGCCGCAGGCTTCCGCGAGATAAGCCGCCCGCTCCGCCGGAGCCGCAAACTCCTGGGCCTTGCCGAAGATGGTTTTCGCGTCGTTATCGTCAGCCGCGCCGCTACCCATGACAGATACCTCCTACCGGCCTCTATCTGTCCATGCGACGTCGTGGGGTCACGACTGCCAAGATACCCGAAAAAATCCTCCTGCCGCGCGATTCTACGAGTTTTTTTCGGTCAGCCGCTGATACAGCCACGCCCGCGCGTACGACCAGTTGCGATACGCCGTCCGCTCCGAAATTCCCAGCAATTCAGCCGCTTCCACAAACGAGAGGCCGAGAAAGTAGTGCAATTTCACCAACTTGGCCGCCAGCGAGTCTCGCCGCTCGAGTGCGTCCAGTGCGTCGTGGACGGCCAACAGATCGTCGTCGGCCGCTACGACTGGAACGGCGGGTTGCACGTCCTCGATGTCGACGCGCTCCAAATGTCCGCCGTGACGGAGGCGGCGCTTTCTTCGCGCGTTCTCCACCAGAATCCGTCGCATGGCCTCCGCCGCCGCGGCAAAGAAATGGCCCCGGCCATCCCAACGCTGTGGTTCACGTTCGGCAGCGCCAACTAGCCGCAGATAGACTTCGTGCACCAGCGCGGTCGCATCGAGAGTCTGCCCCGGCTGCTCGCGGCGCAGCTTCGCCGCGGCCAGCTTGCGGAGCTCGTCGTATACCAACGGCAGCAAGCGCTCCGCGGCCTGCGGCTCGCCTGCGTCGATGGCATTAAGAATCTGCGTAACTTCGTTCATGGCCGCGAAAACGGCGTACTGAAGATGGCATCATTATAGCGCGCGTTGCCGCAAAATGCCTGGTAAACTCGCAATAGCTCTGCCGAACGGAGCGAGAGGACTACTCTTCTCAATATGGCAATCGCTTTGCCGATCGGTTATGCTAAAGGTCTCGCCTTAGCCGCTTGTTCCCGCCCGCTGTCTGCCGTTCACGGCAGATTCATTTCCATGACCCACGATGCCGGCGCCCGTCATGCGAAGCTGTTTTGAACGACGACTAGTGCTCATGGCATTGCTGGCCGTGTGCGCAAATAATGCTCGTGGCGAAGAACTGACCGGCGCGCAGATTTATCAGGATCAATGTGCCCGCTGCCACGGCGCCGCGGGCGAAGGGACTGACGAGAATTACCCAGAGCCTCTGGTTGGCGACCACTCTATTGCGCAGCTCGCCGCGCTGATCGCGGAAACAATGCCCGAGGACACCGAACAGAAGTGTCTGCCCGAGGAAGCTCACAAAGTCGCGGCGTACATCTACGAAGCGTTCTACTCGCCGGAGGCCCAATTTCGTAATAAGCCGGCGCGCGTCGAGCTTTCGCGGCTGACGATTCGCCAGTACCAAAATGCGGTCACGGACCTCATCGGCAGTTTTCGCCCGGCGAGCAAGTGGGGTGAAGAGCGCGGACTGCGGGGCGAGTATTTTGCGGCGCGCGATTTTCGCCCCGAGGCCCGCAAGATCAAGCGCACCGACTCGGAAGTCCATTTCGACTTTGGCGAAGGCAGCCCCGATGGCAAAGAGCTCGATCCACACGAGTTTTCAATCTCCTGGAAGGGTTCGGTGCTAGCTCCCGATACGGGCGACTACGAATTCATCGTGCGAACCGAACATGCGGCCCGATTGTGGGTCAACGACAAAGACCTGCCGCTGATCGATGCCTGGGTGAAATCGGGCGACGATACCGAGTACCGCTCGGAGATCCGCTTGCTCGGCGGCCGGGCCTATCCGTTGAAGCTCGAGTTTTCCAAGGCAAAACAAGGCGTTGACGATTCCGAGAAACAGAGGGGCAAACCGAAACCCGCAGTGAAGGCCTCGATCTCGCTCGAGTGGAAGCGACCCAATCACACGGCGGAAATCATCCCGTCGCGAAATTTGTCGGTGAATGACTCACCAGAAGTTTTCGTACTGCGCGCCCCATTTCCACCCGACGACCGCAGCGTCGGCTACGAGCGCGGCACGGCGATCTCGAAGGCCTGGGATGAAGCCACGACCGAAGCGGCGATTGAAGTTGCCGGCCATGTGGTCGCGCACCTGAATGAGTTGGCAAACGTTCAAGCAGACGCCGCCGACCGCGAAATGCGGCTTCTCGTCTTCTGCCACGAGTTCGCCGAGCGCGCATTTCGTCGGCCGCTCTCGGACGAGCAAAGGCTGTTGTACGTCGACCGGCAGTTCGCGGAGGCCGGCGATCCGGATCTCGTGGTGAAACACGTTGTGCTGCTCGTCCTGAAGTCGCCGCGATTTTTGTATCGCGAAGTGAGTACGGCGGATGCGGCGGATCCTTACGACGTGGCCGCGCGGATGTCGTTCGGCCTGTGGGATTCCATCCCGGATGAAGCGTTGCGCAGCGCAGCCGCCGACGGTCAGCCGGCCAATCGGGAGCAGATCGCCGAGCAGTTGAAGCGAATGCTGCTCGACCCGCGCACGCACGCGAAGCTGCGCGAGTTTCTCATGACCTGGCTAAAAGTGAGCCAGCCGCCGGATGTGTCGAAAGACCCGCACGTGTATCCCGAATTTACGCCCCACGCACTATCCGACTTGCGAACGTCGCTGGAGCTATCCATCGACGACCTTCTCGATAGCGAATCGTCCGATTTCCGCCAGCTGATGTTGAACGACTCGATTTTCCTGAACGGCCGGCTTGCCGCGATTTACGACGCCGATTTGCCGAAGGACGCGCCATTCGAAAAAGTCCGCTGTCAGCCGGAACATCGCTCGGGGCTGCTGTCGCATCCGTACTTGTTGGCGTGCTTTGCGTACACGAACTCAAGCTCGCCCATTCATCGGGGCGTATTCATTTCCCGTAGCCTGCTAGGCCGCGCGCTGAAGCAGCCACCGGAAGCGGTCGCGCCGTTGCCCGTCGAATTACACGCCGATTTGACGACGCGCCAGCGCGTGACGCTGCAGACGAAGCCGGAAGCCTGCCAGGCGTGTCACAGCATGATCAATCCGCTCGGATTTTCGTTGGAGGAGTTTGACGCGATCGGTCGCTACCGCGAGATCGAAAAAAATCGTCCCATCGATTCGGCCGGAAGTTACACGACCCAGTCGGGCCGGGTCGTGGAGTTCAACGGCGTGCCAGAGCTGGCGGCGTTTTTGGCCGGAAGCGAAGAGTCGCAAGCCGCGTTCGTGCGGCAATTGTTTCAACACATCGTCAAGCAGCCGATAAGGGCCTATGGCCCCGATTGCTGGAAGCAACTACAACAGTCATTCGTAGACAACGAGTTCAACATCCGCAAACTGGCCGCCGAAATCGTCGCCATCAGCGCGCTGCCGCCGGAGTAAGTCAGGCTTTCCAGCCTGACGGTACGGTATTGATGTCAGGTTAGAAAGCCTAACCTACCGCCCAATGCGAGATGACCCATGACGAACCATGCATCACGACGCGAATTCTTGCGCAATCTCGGAATCGGCGCCGTCGCTCTGCCGTTCGCATTGAATCTGACGAGCTTGGGCTTCGCGAACACGGCAACTCGCCGCCAGCGGCTCGTCGTCATGTTCAGTCCCAACGGCGTTATTCCCGACGCCTTCTGGCCGGATGAAGAAGGCGAGACGTTTGCGTTCAAGGAAATCTTGCAGCCGCTTGAGGCATTCAAGAATCGCACGCTCATGCTGCACGGCGTGTGCGACAAGGTCCGCGGCGACGGCGACAACCACATGCGCGGCATTGGCTGCCTATTGACCGGCACCGAACTCTTCCCGGGCAACATTCAAGGCGGCGCCGATACGCCGGCCGGCTGGTCGAAGGGCATCTCGATCGATCAGGAACTAAAGAACTTGCTGCAAGCCAATTCGGCCACACGCACCCGCTTCGGCTCGCTGGAGTTCGGCGTCATGGTGCCCGACCGGGCCGATACGTGGACGCGCATGTCGTACGCCGGGCCGAACAAGCCGCTCGCGCCGATCGACGATCCCTACCAGATGTTCTCCAAACTCTATGGGCGCATGAAGGACCAGGAGAGCCTGCGTAGCATTCTCGACGACCTGCAGGAGGATTTGGCGACGGTCCGCAAATTGGTCAGCGCCGACGATCGTCAACTCCTGGAGGAACACACCACGTTCGTCCGTGAACTGGAGCAGGAGATCAGCTCGGGCGCCGGCACCACGGCGGAAATCGGCCACAAGGTGCCGCGGCTCGAGCCGGATGTCAAGCAGGAGAACGACAATATCCCGCGGATCAGCAAACTGCAGATCGAACTTATGGTCAGCAGCTTCACTGCCGACTTCGCCCGCATCGCCACGCTGCAGTACACGAATTCCGTCGGCAACGCGCAGATGCATTGGCTGGGCATCGACGAGGGTCATCATCATCTTTCGCACGAACCCGACAAGAACGAAGATGCCCGCTCGAAGCTCACGCGGATTAATCACTGGTACTGTGAGCAGCTGGCCTACTTAGCCCGACGATTGGCTGAAACGCCCGAGCCGGGCGCGAGCGGCAGCCTGCTCGACAACACGCTCATCGTGTGGACAAACGAACTGGGCAAAGGTAACTCGCACACGCTCGACAACATCCCGTTCGTGCTCGTGGGGGGCGGCCTCGACTTCCGCATGGGCCGTTCGCTGAAGTTCCCGAACGTGCCCCACAATCGCCTGCTGCTGTCGCTGGCCCACGGCATGGGCCACCACATCGACAAATTCGGCAACCCCGACTTCTGCGGCGACGGGCCATTGACGGGGTTGGCGTAGTGTGGACGGCCGGGGACTGGCTCAGCTTTCGAGGTCTTCGGAACCAAATGTGCCTGTCCTCAATGACTCGCGGATAGAAATTATGGCCGACGAGAAAAGAATCATCATCGACGAAGATTGGAAGGCGCAGGTTCAGGCCGAGAAGGATGCGGCGGCGAAGAGTAAGCCGGCGGATGCGCCCCAGGGCGCCGCGCCGCAACCCAGCGATGCGGGCGACGTGCCGATGCCGCCGGCGTCGCTTGAGCTGCTGCTTACGATGCTTGCCACCGAGGCGCTGGTCGCACTCGGGCAGGTGCCGCACCCGGCCACGGGGCAAGTACACGTGCAACGCAACCAGGCGAAGTATCTCATCGACACGGTCGACATGCTGCGCGAGAAGACGAAGGGCAATCTTACGCCCGGCGAGCAGCAGCTGATCGAGACTTTGCTGCATCAATTGCGGATGGCATTCGTCGAAACGACGAACCAGCCGGCGACAGGGGCAAGTCGCTAACGGTCATTCTGAGCGTAGCGAAGAGTCTCTCGGTGCCGACGTAGATCCTTCGGTCGCCGAGCCTCCCTCAGGATGACAGACTGCGCTCAGGATGACAGCGGTCGGCAACTCGGGCCGGCACAAACTCATGCACGCCACTCCTCAGGATGACAGACTGCGCTCAGGATGACGGCTTGGTCCGAGTTGAATTCGGTTCAAGATTAATCCATCCCCAGTCGGATGCGCCGCCAGCAAACTATGCCGGCGAAGCCGCATCTGTTTCACTTGCACTCCCCTCCCGGTTGACACGGCTGGGTAGGGGCGGCATTCGCACCCGCACTGGGTATGGATTTCTGCGAGCGGCCGCCATACCGCCGCTCCAACAGAAAGCGCGGTTCGGGCGGCTGCTTGCCGCATATTGTGGGCAGCAGTCGCGCCGTCGTTCAAGCGGTATAGCACGTCATTTCAAAAGTTTCTCATCGCGGCTACTAGCATCGCTAGCACCCGTTGTACTCACGAAATGCATGCCCAAACGCCGATCCAATTGGCGTTCGACTCGTATTTCTGGATCTAGTTCGCCCTTGCAGCCAAGCGGGCGACGCGCATCGCTGGGGGCTCGTTTCGTCGAGCGTCTCGCGGCGCGTACTCCGTTGCTGCGCCTTATCTCAGTCACTGCCGCGCTCGCTCGACGCGGCTGCCTATCGCCACGTCAGTGCAATCCTCGTCGCACGAAAATCGCGTCGTGATCACCGGCATCGGCCTGTTCACATCGATCGGCCATAGTCGCGAGGCTGTGTGGCAGGCGGTTCAGCGGGGCGAGAGCGGCGTGGGCCGGCTGACGGGCATCGCTGGAATCCCCGACGGCCTCTTGCTGGGCGCGACGGTCGACATCGACAGCGAATTTCCGGGCCAGCTAAAAAACATTCCGTTGTGCCGGCACTCAGCCGCCGAAGCGTTGGCCGACGCCCGCGTCAATTTGGCTCACGTTGACCGCGACCGTTTTGGTTGCTCGATCGGGGCCCACATGGGCGACAGCGACTACGTCGTCGAGCGGCTCGGACGACACGATTTGCTTCCCACCGGCAAGGTGCCGTGGTGGAAGCAGCTGTTGCCAAACACCTCATGCGCTTTGGTCGCAAACGACTACGGCCTTCGCGGTCCTCGGCTCAGCAATTCCACGGCCTGCGCCAGCGGCACGATCGCCATCCTCAAAGCCATTCGCGCGATTCACGACGGGCAATGCGACATCGCACTGGCCGGCAGCTCCGAAGCGATTCATCCGTTGTTCGCCGCCGGCTTCTACAACATGCGCGTGCTCGCCGAGCACGACGAACCGGCGCGGGCCTGCCGTCCGTTCGATCTTCACCGCAACGGCTTCGTAATGGGCGAGGGCGCCGGCATGCTCGTGCTAGAACGGCTCGACCACGCCCAGCGGCGCGGCGCGGCGATTTACGCCGAGGCAATCGGCGGGCGGCTGCTCACCGACGCGCGTCACATGACGAACCTCGACGCCAACAGCGACGCGATCATCGAGCTCATCAACGGCACGATGCGCGCGGCCGGCGTCGTGCCGCGCGACATTGCATACGTTAACGCCCACGGCACGGGCACGCAGCAAAACGACTTGTTGGAGAGTCGCGGTATTCGCGCCGCGTTCGGGCGGGCCGCCGACTCGGTTTGCGTGAGCTCCAACAAAGCGATGCTCGGGCACCTCGTGAACGCGTCCGGCAGCGTCGAACTCGCGATTACCGCACTCGCGCTCCGCGACGGCTTCGCCCCACCGACACTGAACCTTACGGACCCCGATCCGGAGTGCGATCTCGACTGCATCCCGCTCGTCGGCCGCGTGCGGCCGCTCGAACACGCGCTCAAACTCTCGATCGCCTTCGGCGGGCACCTGGCCGCGGTAATGCTCCGGCGCTGGACCAGCGCCGACGCCCGCGAGGCGCGGCCGATCTATCGCCAGGCGGCCTGACACGTCTGCCCTCTGACTTGGCCAACTGTCGATATTGGCGGCAATTTCTGCTCCGCTCGCGTCCCGCGTGTCTCGCGGCGGTTCTATCAATATTGAGCCTCGCGGTTATACTGTCCGTAGACGATTGCTGAGGCTCGACCATTCGCGGCGCCGCCCAGAACACAGTCGCCGCAATTCGAAAGGAGCAAGAGATGAGAACTGTTTTCCTCGCAGTTGGGTTGGTGGGGTTGATCGCGGCGACTGCCGCCGCGCAGCTGCTCGACAACGGGACCGACGAACCGGCCGACAAGGCAGCCCCCGGCCGGCCGGCCGCGGACGCGAAACGCGATGGCAACGCCGGCCGTCCTCTTGGCGGTCCCGCCGCCCGACCGCAGCCGAACGCGATGTTCGCCGCGATGGACGCCGACGGCGATGGCGTGATTTCGAAGCTCGAACTCCGCAACGCGATCAAGGCGCTCAAGACGCTCGACACCGACAACGACGGCAGCATCACGTTGGCCGAGGCCTCGGTCGGCGGCGGACCGGTCGGCCCCGGTGGTCCGCTCGGTGAAGATCCGCAAATCGCGCAGCTCATGGCGAACGATAGGAACAACGACGGCAAACTGACGCCGAACGAAGTGCCGAACGAAATGATCCCGATGCTCCAGGGTGTGGACCAGAACAACGACCGGGCAATCGATCGTCAAGAACTCGCGGCCGCGATGGCCAACATGCGCAATCAATTCGGTGTCGGACCTGGCGGCCCATGGCGCGGCGGACCCGGCGGTGTCGTCGGAGGCGCGCGCGACGCCGCACAGGCCACGGGCCGGTTCCTTCAATCCGATAAAAACGGCGATGGTCGGCTGACGGAAGACGAATTGTCGGCACAGGATGCGCGCATGCTGCAAGGCGCCGATCGAAACAAAGATGGCGCGATCGACGCCGGCGAATTGCAAGCCGCGCTGGCTCAACTTGGCGATCGTGCCCGTGCGTTCCGCGCCGGTGCCGGCCCCGATGGTCCGCGTGGCCGCAACAACGACGATCGCGCGCGGAAGCGTCCGGGCGACGAGAACTAGCGCCTCGATTTTTCTTTAGAGTGCTCCCAATGGCAGCGGCCAGCGTTCGGCCGTCGGCATTTAATTTGCTCCTTCCCCAGCACGAAAGAGGGCGACGGCGTGTCGCCCCTCATTCGTTGCGGACCTTAATCGATTGAAGGAGTAAAACCATGTCCGCCTCGCCGAAATTGAGATTTGGGATTGCGGCGGCCGCCCTTTCCTGCCTGATTGCGGGATATGCTGTGGCCCAGCAGCAACAGAACGACCTGCCGCGGGCGCCCGAACGACCCCGCACCGGCCAGATTGACCGGCCCACCACGCAGCCCGGCCAGCCCTACACGGCTCGGTTCCGCGGCGATCGGCCGAATGCCGCCGCGCAGCAGGACGTCCAGCGATTCCTGGCCGTCTGTCTGCTGTCGAGGAATCAAGCGGAAGTCGAAATTGCCGAATTCGCGCAGCAACAGTCGCAGTCGCCCGAAGTGAAAGAGTTTGCCCAGAAGTTGGTGCAAGATCATGGCAAATTTGTGAAGCAGTTGAAGCCATTGGCCGGTACGCAGCCAAGCGGGCGCACAGAGACCACGCCGTCGCTCGATGCAGCCGGTCAAACTGACGCGGAGCGGAGCGTTACTACGACTCGTGCCGCAGGCGGCAATGCGGCGGTAGACCAGCTCCTGGCGATCGAAAACCAGATTATCGAGCGATGCAAGCAAGCGATGCGCGAAGAACTGCAGCAAAAGCAGGGCGTCGAGTTCGACAAGTGCTACATCGGGGCACAAATTGGCGGCCACACGAAAGCGCTGGCAGCGCTGGAAGTGATTCAAGAGCAGGGGCCGGGTCAACTCCAGCAATTCGCGCAACAAGCCCAGCCCATAGTGCAGCAGCACTTGGACCACGCCAAGCAGATTATGAAGCAACTTGAGGGTTCTGGCGCGGTCGGCAATCGAGCGGCGCGGCAACCATCGGAGCGGCAGCGGTAAGTTTGCCGTCGCGGCGGCGGCGATAGCTGGCGACAAACTGGCAGCCTGGCGCTGATTCGATCAGCGCTGGTGACGAGGCACCCGCCAGGCTGGCCGGTTTCGTTTCAGGCACTTCGTGTATAAGCGCACACCAAAATCGCAAAAGAACCAATCAACAAATTGTTTTCCATTCGGTCGCGGTGTGCTTATATTCAGTAAATCTATCCAGCAGCCGCCGGTGGAAGCCGGCGGCTGTTTTTGTTCCATGGCCACACACTGCCTTACTCGCCGCCCGCATCATCTTCATGCCTCCGCGTTTGATGCTCCGCTTCGACTTGATGTTCAATCGATGGCCGCGCGACTAATCGGTCCAACTCCTGCATCGCGGCGCCCACGCCTGACGAAATCCCACTGCCGCCGCGCCGCTCACTCCCCTTGCCGCGAAGATGATCGACCATGCACCAAAGGAGCATGATTGGCACGACCACGACCACCGCGAACGCGAGAATCGACCAGAAAATGGTTGTGAAGGTCATCAGCGCCTATCGCGATCCAACAGTATCGCTATGCGGGGCGGCCGGTCCTTCGAAAAGCTCAGGACATTCGACTCACAATCTTGCCGCAGTAGCGCCCACTATGGCATTGCCATCGTTTCTTCGAATGGCCTGCCATGAGCGAGCGGCCTTCGGCAGGCTCAGGCCTGACAGCGAGTCGAGTGGAGCGGAAGGGAGTCGAACCCTCGACCTCTGCATTGCGAACGCAGCGCTCTCCCAACTGAGCTACCGCCCCAACGGGTGAACACAAATTCTAGGTGTCGGGCGATTCACTGTCCACCGCACATTGTAGGCCTCTCGCTCCGCGAGAGGCATTCTTCTCGCGGAGCGAGAAGACTACTTTTCACTTCGGCGGCTTGCGGTTCTGGTCGAGCATTGGCCGCAGCTCTTCGAAGAAGTCGTAGGCGTCGTTGAACTGGCGGTAGACGCTGGCGAAGCGGACGAACGCCACGGCATCCAAGTCGCGAAGATAGCGCATCACGATCTCGCCCAACTCGCGGCTTTCCACTTCGCTGTCAAAGTGTTGATAGACGTCCGTCTCGATGGCCGTGGTCGTGGTCTCGATTTGTCGCGTGCTGATCGGCCGCTTCCAACAAGCTCGCTCCAGGCCGCGCTTGATTTTCTCGCGTTCGAACGGCACCCGCGAGCCATCTTTTTTGATCACTTTGATGATCGTCTCTTCCGGGCGCTCGTACGTCGTGAATCGCCGGTTGCAATTGACACACTCGCGGCGGCGACGAATCGCCAGCCCATCCTGGCTGGAGCGCGAGTCGATCACGCGATCATTGTCCATGCGGCAGAAGGGGCATTTCATATTTGCACTCACTACTGTCCGGCTAACGCCGGAGTGACTTCGGTTAACTCTTAGGATTTCAACAAGTTGCGTTCGACAATGCGTGTACACGATCTGA
>JAKEIB010000276.1 GCA_022614705.1 Planctomycetota bacterium
CCGTCCGAATAAATCTGCCACATCAAGAAGCTCGCAAACACCTGAATTTAAGGGATTCTCAACGAGTCAATGTGTCAGATTTTTTGCGACGAGCCATACTCACCAACATGACCGATTTGCGCAGGGCGTCCGATCAATTTAGTGATTCGCCTAGCCACCTCGTTTCGTTCGCGAATTAGCTGGGCAAGTTGCTCGATCTCATTCATTCTAGTTGTTCTCCCCACCGACAAGACAACATCGGTGCTACAGGGCCTCGCACACCAAATCGCCCACCTGGCTCGTCGTGTAGCCCATCTTCCCCGCCGCCTGGCTTTTCATTTTTGTACCGGTGACTTGCATGATGGCTTTCATCACGCGGGCGGCTGCCTTTGGTTCGCCGAGTTGGTCGAGCATCATGCTCACGGCGTTGATGGCCGCGATGGGGTTGATTTTGCCGGTGCCCGTGTACTTCGGGGCGCTGCCGCCCATGGGTTCGAACATGCTGGTGCCGCCCGGCTCGGGGTTGATGTTGCCGCCGGCGGCCACGCCCATGCCGCCTTGGATGATGCCCGATAGGTCCGTGATGATGTCGCCGAACATGTTTGTGGTGACGATCACGTCGTAAAACTCCGGGTTCTTCACGATCCACATGCAGCAGGCGTCAACGTGGTTGTAATCGGTCTGCACGTCGGGATACTCCTCGGCCACGTCCTTGAACGTGCGCCACCATAGGTCGTGACCGATGGTGAGCACGTTTGTCTTGGCGACGAGCGTGAGCTTCTTGCCCTTGGGATTGTTGCGCTTGCGCGTGAGCTCGAACGCGTAGCGGATGCAACGCTCGCAGCCGCGGCGCGTGTAGATGGCCATTTGCGTGGCCACCTCATGCGGAGTGCCTTTGTGCATGAAACCGCCGGCACCGCAGTAAAGGTCTTCTGTGTTCTCGCGGACGACGATGAAGTCGATGTCCGCCGGGCCTTTGTCCTTGAGCGGCGTCTCGACGCCGGGAAACAGCTTCACCGGCCGGAGGTTGATGTACTGGTCGAGGCCGAAGCGGACGTCGAGCAGCAGCTTACGCTCGAGGATGCCGGGGGCAACGTCCGGATGGCCGACCGCGCCGAGCAAAATTGCGTCGAAGCGTCGCAGCTGATTGATGCCGTCTTCGGGCAGCGCGGCGCCCGTTTTGAGATATCGGTCGCCGCCCCAATCGAGCGCGGTGAGCTCGAACTTGATGTTCTCCAACTTGGCCACCGCCTGCAGGACTTTCACACCCTCTGCCGCGACCTCCGGCCCGGTGCCATCGCCGCCAATAACGCCAATTTTTTGTGCGCTTGCCATGAAAACGTACATCCTCCAATGGATCACATCGAACTTTTTTGACCACGACGACACGACGGACACAACGTCGGTTCGATCGTCGTGGCCGTTGTGCCGTCGTGGTTCATAACCGCTACTTTGACGGCATAAGATTCTAACAAAGACTGATGCCTTATGAAACGCGTTGCGCGAGAATCGCGGCACGTTGTCCGTCGACGTGGGTGATGAGTAACGTGGCCGCGTTGTCGCCGCGGGGTTTCAACTGGCGACGCAGTTTTTCCGGTTCGATTTCCACGCCGCGCTTTTTGATTTCGAGCTGACCGATGCCGCATTGGGCCAGGTGGCGCGCGAGTTTGCGCGGTTCAAGCGGCAGCACGTCGGCGACTTCGAAACAGGCGAGCGCCGCGTCGTCGATCGGCTGCGGGCCGGTGAGGTACGTTGAACCGGCGGCCAGCGCCGATAGGCTGCGCTCCGCGGCCAACACGCCTTTGAGATGTGCCACGAGCACCGCGGCATTGATGTCGAAGACGTATCGGTCGACGGCACAGACTATGGGGATTGGTTGATTCGGAGCGCCCGTAATCGTGCGCGGCGCTAAGCCGCGAGCGGCGGGGAGAACAGTGGCGCGACGCAGGCCCGGCGTTTGGGCGAGTGCGCCGTGCCAGGCGACGAGTTGTCGGCACTCGCGGTCGCGGCTGATCCATTCCAACTCGCAGCGCTCTGTCCAATGAACGGGCAATTTAGTTGCCGGTGCAAGTTTCACCGCTGCGTGCGGGACGCGCGCGAGCATCTGCTCGATGGTGGCAAGGTTTGGCTGAGAAAAGTCAATCGAAGTTGTGCGGCGGCCCGATGGACGGCGGTCGGGGTCGATGTGCCAGGCGGAGACGTCCTTGAGATTGCAATCGGCGACGTCGATCGTTTCGACGGGTGTGCCCGCGTTGATCGCGGCGAAGTGGGCGGCGATTGGGCTGAGGTCGACGCCGATGGCGGCGCCCTGTTTTGCCAGAGCCGATAGATCACCGCCGATACCGCAGCAGAGGTCGGCGATTGCCGGCGGGGGCGGGGACGCCCCGGCTCGCTGATCAGTGAAACGCGAGGCTTTGTAGGCGGCGACCCATTCGTCGGTGGCCTGCTCTAGCCCGAGGCGGGTGAAGAACATGCGTGCGGCGTGCGTAAACTTTGCGGCCGCCCGGCGACGCAATTCCACTTGTTCGAGTAACAAATGCGTTCGCTGCGAGGACAGCCGGCCGCGAAGTTTCGCCACGAGCGAGTGGAGCGGCCTGTCGGCGTCCGCCAACTCAACCAACAACGCGCCAGCTTCATCGCCGGTAAGCCAAACGTAGTCGGCAACGTCGCTACAGGCGGTTGTTTTCATGGCTACGCGAAGCGGCCGATGTCGCGAGGTCGAAGAAGATTATGGCGAATTCCGTTTCCGTACGTCAGGCATTCTTGCCTGACCGGATTCACCGCGCTCACCTTGGCGACAACCGATCGAAGTTAGGCTAGAAAGCCTAACCTACACATGGCGTCCAAACCGCTCATCATAGCCACCATGCTTGGCGCTTCGATAGGCGTGCCGTACTTCGCTGCGCGTTCGAAAACGAACGACGGCGCGACTGTAACCCAAGCGCCGGCAACTTCAAATGCGGCGCCGGCTCCGCCGCTACTCGCTGCGACGCCAGCACCGCCGGCGGCCACGCCGACCGGAAGCCCCGCACCGCTCCCGAGCGTCGCTGCCGCTGCGTCGGCAATTCCGCGCTCGCCAACCGTTGATCAGGCGTTGCAATTCAACATCACCAAGGAATGGGGCTATCGCAATTGGGATCGCAAGTCGACAGGTCCGACGGACGTCGGCCTGTTTGCCGTGCGCGTGCCGCTAGTCTCTGGAACGCAGAGCAGCTCGCTGGCCGGTTCGTTGACGTACTATTTCAACGCACAAAATCAGGTGGAACACATTTCGTTTCGCGGCCGCACCGGCGATCCGGCGCGGCTGATTCGTTTCCTCACGCAGACGTATCAAATGCAGCCGGCCCCGTCGCCAACGGGCGAGCAAGTTTATCAAGTGGCCGACCGCGGCGGCGTGCACAGCGAGTTGCGAACCCGAGCCGAACCGATCGTCTCCACGACGTCGCCGCACGGCAGCTATTCGGTAGAACTTGAACTGGCTCGCCCGGGTTCGCGGCGATATCTCCCGCCGCGCGGCCCGTTCTTGAATATCCCGCGAACAGCCGATGCGACGACGACGCCAGCAGCCAGCGCTGAATCAAGCGCATCGTCCGCTGCGGCGAACGGCGCGATCTCGACCGGCAGCGCGTACTTGGACAAGGTTCGCTACGCGACGCCGCAAGAGGAAGACCAGGTGCACTGGAAGCGCTGGCCAAATTGAGAGGGGGGACAGGGAGATTGGGAGAACCTCGCGGAACACGAACGACAACCAACAAACCGTGCTCTGCCGAGAATAGTTGCGATCCGCTATGTTGAGCGGATGCTCCCTGAGTTGCCAGAAATCATCCATTGTCCGCCGCAACGCGTCGCTGAAGCGCTTTCGCTGGTGCTTTCTGAACTTGCGCCGAGCTTGCGACGCGACGTCGCAGGCGCTTTGTTCGACGTCGAAGTCGCGGCCGAACTACTAGTCAACGAACCGCTATATGTTGCGCTACGCGGCGAACAAATATGCGGCGTCGCCTGGGGCCAGCGCCAATCGGGCAACGTTGCCGTGTTTTGGCCGCCATGGCTGACCGCCGGGGAAGACTTTAACACGGCCTGCCGGCTGGCGGAACAAGTCGTGAAAAGGCTCGACGAAACGACCGTCGAAATGACGCAAGTCCTTGTGTCGTCCGGCGATTCGGAAGTCGTCCGCGTGCTCGAGCACGTCGACTTTCGCCAGCTTACCAACCTTTTGTATTTGACGTGCGAGTCGCAGCGATTTCCGCGCGAGCGGCCAAAAAGCGCCGACGTCGAATTCATCACCTACGACGGCACGCAACGGTCGCGGCTCATGCGGCTGGTCGAGAGAACTTATGAGGGCACGCTAGATTGCACGTCCCTTAACGGCGTGCGGCATATGGACAACGTCATCACCGGCTATCAAGCCACAGGCGTGTATCGGCCTGAAAACTGGTTTATCGTTCGCGCGGGCGACGCGGACGTCGGCATTCTGCTGCTTGCAGACCACCCCCAAGCGGGTCATTGGGAACTGATGTACATGGGGCTGGTACCGGAAGCACGGGGCCACGGATGGGGTCGGCAAGTTACGCAGTTCGCACAGTGGCTGGCCGGTCGTGCGAACGTCGAGCGTATCGTATTGGCTGTGGACGCGGTGAATGATCCGGCGCTGCGAATGTATCGCAGTACGGGCTTTGAAATATGGGATCGGCGCACGGTGTACGTGCGATTTCCCGCGAAGTTGCCGGCGTGACGCGCCGAATTCACGAAATTGCCGCGTTTTGTGGTGGTCTATTTACAGCGCGCGACGGGAGTTCCGAGCGGCGGACGACTTTTGCACCGCGCGAATCCGGTCTCCAAAAAAAATTTTTGATCGTCGCGAGAGCCGCAACCTCAACGCAAACCGGAAGTTCGCGCTTGTATTCGAAAAACTATCGACACGCTTTCCCAACAACTCGAAATCACCCCTTTGACAGCACTGCTAGCGGGCGTAAAATCGGCCACTCGGATTGATGAGAAACGCATCGATTCGAGAGGTCGCACTAACAAAAACGCGGTGCGGCCGAGAGCCGGGTCAAGATTGGTGGTCCAACCGCTCGAATGCGGCGGCGGAACCGCGACTCGGTTTTCTGGCCGGCCTTTTCTCTAGTTCGCGCAGGATTTCCCAGGTGTGCAGCGGCGCGCATCGCCGCTGGCTCGTCGCCACGAAGGCGGCGCTTGCGCTCGGGATACGCGCTGACGGAGCAACCAGGAAGTCGTCATGGAAGATTCGCACATCGCGACGGCGCTGTCGTCTCAATTGGCGGAAAGAATTGGCGCTCAACGGTTCGAGCTCTGGTTCGGCCCGCAGACGCGTCTTTGCATCGAAGCGACTTGTCTCACGATTCACGCGGCCAGCGAGTTTGTCCGCGACTGGCTGCGAAAGAATCTGGCCGACGACATTCGGGCGGTTTGGCAGGCGATTGTCGGGCAGGCGGCGACTGTTGAGTTCGCCGTGGATAAGTCGTTACCGTTGGAGGCGGAACGCTCAGAAGCAGCAGTCGCGGTCGTCAACGAGGCGGTTGGCGCTAAGACGCAAGCGAAGCCGAGCGCCGCGGTTGTGGAGCCCGTCGCGGCGCGAGGGGAGCTTACGCTAGCTGAGTTTGTGGTCGGCGGGAGCAATGAGTATGCGTTCCGCGCGGCCCAACTGACGGCCAGCGGGCGGCAGCAGGCATCGCCCTTGCTGTTTTACGGGCCGACGGGCGTCGGCAAAACGCATTTGTTGCGCGCCGTTGCCCGCGAATATCGCCGACTGAATCCACGCTCGACGGCTGTTTATCTCACCGCCGAGCAGTTCACGACCAGTTTCATCGAAGCGATTCGCGGCAGCGGCTTGCCGAGCTTCCGGCAAAAATGCCGCGGCGCCAATCTGCTGTTGATCGATGACCTGCAATTCTTCGTCGGCAAGGATCGCACGCTCCAGGAGTTGCAGTATACGATCGACACGCTGATCGCGGACGGCCGGCAAATCGTGTTGGCGAGCGATCGGCCGCTCGCCGAACTGCGCTTTCTTGGGTCGGAACTCACGTCGCGATTGGCGGGCGGATTGGCGTGCGAAATCCAGACGCCCGAGTTCGCGACGCGGCTGGAAATCGCGCGCCGAATATGCGTGCACCTTGGCCTTGTCCTGGAAGATGACGTGCTGTCGACTGTCGCGGCGCAAATCAACGCCGGGGCTCGTGAACTCCGCGGCGCGCTGCATCGCTTACAGGCCATGAGCCTGGCATATGACGTACCCGTCACGCGCGAGATGGCGGAGCGCACGATTGCGGAAATGGCCCGGCATAGTGCCCGGACCGTGAAACTCGCCGATGTGCAAAAAGTGGTTTGCGACGTTTTCGGCATCGAGCCGGCCCAACTGCGGTCGGAGCGCAAGGGCCGTGCGCTCAGCGAGCCACGGATTCTGGCAATGTGGCTGGCGCGTAAGTACACCAGCGCGGCGTGGAGCGACATCGCGCAATTCTTCGGCCGGCGCAGCCACAGCACCGTCATCTCGGCCCATCGCCGCGTGGAAAAGCTCATCAGCTCTCAGGGGCAGATCGGGATGAACGATCGCTCGTGCGGCGTTGAGGAAGCGATCCGCCGGCTCGAAACGGCGCTGCGCACGGCGTGAAGTTCCGCGCGAGTTCAAAGTAATTAGCCGCGACCCCAACGGGTCGCCGGAGTACCCGCGACCCGTTGGGGTCGCGGATATTACGCGATCGATCGCGATTGAGTCGGCGATAACCGCTCGAAGAAGCGCCGTGGCACGAGCCCCAGGGCAATCAGCGCGAGTTGCGACAACGCGAACGTTGCCAGCCACATTGCCGTGCTGCTCTCCGAAGCACCGTACGAGTGCAGTCCAACGCCCAGCTCGTTCACGCCGAACCACGACCAGGTGGTGACGATGTTGCCGCCGATCACAAGCGTCGCCAGGCCGCGGCCTTTCACCAGGCCACCCCAGCGGGCGTGCAGCACGAGCGCGTTGTAGAGCACGATGATCAGGGCGCCGTTTTCCTTCGGGTCCCAGCCCCAGAAGCGGCCCCAGGAGTCGTCGGCCCATAGGCCGCCGAGCACAGTGCCGACGAAGCTGAAGAAAATCGCGAAGCAAAGAATGCCATAGGTCATCCGCGTAAGCTGCCGGCGTTCGTTTTCGCCCAGGACGCCGAATACATGCGCGAGCAGCACGTACATGATGCCCAGCGCGCCGGCGAGGAACGTCGTTGCGTAGCCCAGCGTGACGCAAACGACGTGCGTCGCCAGCCAGAACTGAGTGTCGAGCACGGCCTGCATCACGATCAACGTATCGCCGTCGAGCGAAAGGTTGTGCGCCACAACCAACGTCAGGAAGCCGACTACGGCCGCCACGATGTTGCCCAGGCCGAGCCGGAATATCCATTCCAGTACGAGCGCGATGAGCACGCCGGCCCAGCCGATAAACACGGCCGACGAATAAAGATTGGTCACCGGCGGCCGACCGGAAATGTATATCCGACCCCATAGCGCCAACGAGTGCACGACGAACGTAAAGCACAACAGCCAGATCGACGCCCTACGCAGCGGCTTCGACCAGCCGAGCCACGACGCGGCGCCCAGCACGAACGAGACAAAATACAACACGGCCGCGTAGTAGAACGGGCTGAAGTTGTTGAAAAACACTTCGAAATCGACTCGCGACTTTGAAAGGATTTCCGAGTGCTTCGTGCCCGCCGCGCGAAGCTGGATTTCATTGGCCGCCACGGACTTCTCATACTTGGCCAGCGTTCGTCGAAATTCATCGAGCTGGCGATTGAATCCAGCCGCGTCGTCCTTCACGTACGCGTTGAGCATGCTGTAAAGCTGAATCGTTCCCTCGTTGACCGGCTGCTTCAGCTCGCGGCTCAGCATCGCCACGAGGCCGGCCTCCATCAAGCCCGACCAATGCACATCGGCCGAGAGCGGCGGCACGGCGAGCGGCATCTTGGCCTGCTTGAGCCGGCCCAGCTCAAACTGCACGTTCTGCAGATCGGCCATCATCGTCTGCTGGTTTTCCATACGAATCTGCGGCAAGCTGAATGTCTGCTGCAGCATGGCGTACAATTGCAACTTTTCGTACAGTTCGGCGATCTTGCGTTGGTACAGAGTTCGGCGTTTCTCCGGCACGTCGGCCACGAGCCGGGCCTGCTTATCCAGCTCGCCAAGTTTCGGGCGGAAGTCGTTCAGCGAATAACGGAACGAGCCGGCCCGCGGTTCGAGTCCGAGCGTGTCGAGTACTTCCAAGTTCTCGATGCGAAACACGCGGTGCTCATCCGCCGCAGGCGAACCGGAAATCGTATCGAGCAGCCAGTGGATCGCAGGCGTCTTCTCTTTGCGACGCAGCAATTTGGCGAGCCATCCCTTTTTAGGTTCTCCAATCACTTCCTGCTTGCCGGAAAGATATTGCAAGGTATTGCGCGCCAGCGTGTCATAAGGCTTCACGCGCCCTTGATACTGTACAGGCAGCTTGCCGAACTCATGAATTTGCATTTTGCCGGCCGCCGATTTCGGCATGCGAGTCTTGCTGAGCAGGTAGCCGGCGAAAACCACGAGCACAATCGCCGGCACGATAAGCGCCCAGTTCATCCCAGCACGTGTCGCCTGCCGAACTTCCGCTGCGCGCTTTCCGGCTCGCCCGTTCGCGCGTACCGCGCCATTGGCAATCGGCGTCGGTTGGCTGGATGGAAGCCCGTCGGACTCGTCGAACTGCCGCTCGAGGAATTTCGACAGCGTCAGCCCGAAGTGGGCCAACATGCCAATCAGCACGAACATGCAGCCCACGTACGGCGCCATCCAGCCGGGATTTTTCACGACTTGCAGCACAGTCGTTTGCTCGGTCTCCGGGTCGAAGCTCGATTGGTAGAACGTCAATCCCGCGTAGCGCAGCGGGTTGTTCATCCAAATCTTGATCTCGCGATCGACATTCTGGGTCGGGTCTTCCAGCCGCACCTGCGACTCATAGCTCTTCGCCGTGTTTGTGCCCACGTATTTCTTGAACTCAAAATCCTTCAGCGAGACGGTAAATAGATAATACTTTCGCTCAAAGCGAAGCGCGAGATCGTATTTGCGTCCATCGACCTCGACCGGCTGATCGTCGAGCCATTGCGATACAAGATAAGTGCCGAGCGAATCGCCAGTCTTCTTCGAGAACAACTCGACGTAGGCCGACGGCAAATCGGCCACGGATTCAGTCTCGACGCCCGTTGAGGCATCCACCGCTTCAGCAACGCGACTCAAACCGGCGCCCGCCGTCGCCGGGTTGGACGCATCCGCGGTCGGCTCGATCAACTTCGAGTTGGGCAGCCAGCGAAGCACCTGAACCTTGAACGGCAAATCCGGGTGCTCGATCCGCGCGCTGCTCCCGATATTCGCCAACAGCAGCGGTTGCGGCACCACGGTGACGCGGTCTGCGTCTTTGCCGGACCTATCCGTGACGGCCAGCTCGGCGGTGCGGATGTCATGCGACCAATTCACCGAACCGCCTTCCGGAATGGTCATCTGCGATTCGTGGGCACTCATCGCCGTGAGGATTTCACTGAGCATCATCAGCCCGACGCCGCCGTGGAGCAGCACGATGCCGGCGCGTCGTTTGAAAAGTAGGAAGCAACCCGCCAAGAGCACGAGCCCCGGGTTGGTGCCTTTGATCAACTGCCACAGGATGCGCAGGCCGGAATTGTCGAGCCGCGCGGACGGGTCCACGAGCAGCCACACGGCAATCGACGCGAGAAGCACCTCGATACCCAGCAGCGCGTACCACTGAGCCTGCGGCAACCGGCGGTAACACGTCACCAGGAAATAAGCGCCCGCCAGCGCCACGACCGCGAGCGTTCCGCGCAGCGCCTGCCACAAACCGCTGGCGAACTGCGACGTAAGCTCGCTTTCGATCGCCTGATCGCTGCCGCTGCGGATCACGAAATACGTCATCAGCAAGCCTAGCGCGATCACGACGACGCCGATGGTGAGCCGCCCGCCCTTGGCCACGATCTTGAATCGCATCGAGTGCGCGGCGATCAGGTTGATTAATAGCGCGACGCCGATCAACTTGCCACCGGGGAACGGTAAGTACGCGCCGTCGGGAAGCCCGAGGCTGAACGGTTTGTAGAACATCTGCCCCAGGCGATCGAACGCCTGGAATTCGACGTTCGCGATCCAAACGCGGAAATACGTGTGCCGCACCACTTCCCACACGTCGTTATCAACTTGAGCCAGCGTGCCGACGAACACGAGAAAGATCGCGGCCGCAAACAGGACGACGGTCAACTTCAGCGAAGCCAGCACCGCGGCGACCTCGGTCAAGTAATACTGCGCGGCCGGGATCTGCGCGGTTTCGCGCGGCCACATCGTGTCTGGCAAGGCGACGCCCGGTCGCTCCAACTCGCTAGTTGCCATCGCCTGCTCCGTCGGCCGATTGGAATCGAACCGATTCGAGGAAAGTTTTGAAGTTGTCGCGCTGGGCAACGACGACGTCGCGGTCGCCCTTCATTTTGAAGAACCACACGACGTCGCCCGTCGAGACGATCGCGGCGACGGTGGCCTTGTCGGCTTTCGACTCGGCCGGATTTGCCCTGTCGGGAATCAATTCGACGTATTGGCTCGGTTGGCCGCCCACTTCGATCTCCTGCATGACGCCATCGAGTTGACCTTGCTCAATCGGTTCCAGGCCGATTTCACCTCGCCAACGATTCACGTTCCGTAATGGGTCGGCCACATTGGGCGCGGACCGGGCGAGATCAATCACGGTAACCTCCGCACTCCGATCGCCGTCCTGCACCAGGAAGGCGGCCTTTCGCATGCCCGTTGCCGGCTGCTCCTTCCACGATTCCGGTGCTTTGTACGCCAACGGCGCCGCGTTCGCCACGTCAGTTGGGACGCCCGAACCCACCGGCGGATGCCCGGGCGGAAGTTCGGCTGAAGGCACTGTGGACGGCACGTCAGATTGTTCGGCCGGAGTGCCTGGCGATGCATTGCCCGGCTGCCGCGGTGGACCGCTAAATGGCCCGCCACCCGCGAACGGCGGCGTCATCCTGCCGGCGGAGAACCGGCCGCGCACATCGACGATTGTCATGGTCGCATCGCCGACCTTCATTTCCTTGGTCGACTCGGACAGTCCTCGCTCATCGACCGGCGGCAAATCTAACTGTCCGCGCCAGCGATTCACGTTGCTCAATAGTTCGCCCGGTGCGCCGGTTGTGGGCAAGGCGATCACGCTCAAATCGAGCGCCTTGCCTTCGGCCGGGACGAATAGCGTGGCCGCCCGCATGCCGCTGCCCGGCTGCTCCCCCCAACCCTCAGGCACTTCCCATTCTGGTTTCGCGGCCCCCTCGTTCACGCGAATGCTTTGAAAGAATTCCGTGATCTTGTCGGCGTTTTTGTTCATCGCCGCCGCTGGTCCGACCACTTTGAAATACCAGGTTTGATCTCCGGTCGGCAGAATCGCCCCCATCATGCGATCGGGCAATTCGACGACTTCCTTGGGGATCGGGTACGACCGAATCTCTTCCTTCGTCCCGCACCCAAACATCAACGGAACGGCACAAAGTAAGAGGGCGAGCCAAAGACGATCTGGACGGGGGTAGAGGTAATGCGTCATGCGAACATCGCAGTGCGTTGAGGGAAAGGAGCACGGCGGGAGCAATCCG
Source organism: Planctomycetota bacterium (assembly GCA_022614705.1). Lineage (GTDB taxonomy): Bacteria > Planctomycetota > Planctomycetia > Pirellulales > Lacipirellulaceae > JABDGM01. Next base: position 11,631 of record JAKEIB010000276.1, read on the forward strand.
GCCGCGAAGTGGGCAGAGTCGGCCGTTCAAGGGCCGATGGAAAAATTATAGCCGGATTGCCGCCGCGTGGTACCGCAGGAATTGCGGTGTGGCGCGTATTATCGGGGTCGGGGACGACCCGGTTCGCCGTCCAGGCAACGGCTATAGAAACGGGTTGAGCACGCTTTCTAGCAACGAGCTATTGAGCGGAGCCACTTCGTCCCAGCTCCATATGTTCCGCAACAGGTCGAAGACCATCATGCCGCTCAGCCCGAGCAGTAGCAGACAACTGGCGAGCCCCAGAACGTTGGCCACGGAGAACGGTGTCTCCACGGCCGACACAACGCCCACGGGCGCGGCTCCAGGCGTCAAGCCGACGCCAAAATCCTCGGCCAACATGCCCGATTCGCCCGTGCCGACGCCGAGCGGGGCAACGCCCGTTTCTTCGGTCAACTCATCGAGTGCGATGACCTGGGAGCTATCGCGTTCTTCTTCGTCCTCGCCCGCTTCGCCAAGCGGCGTAAGTTGGAAGTCCCCGCCAACCTGCGAACCCATGCCTACGCCGCTGACCCCGGCCGGTTCCAGCGCAACTTCTTCGACCGCCGAACCGCCCAAATCGAGCGCCGAGCCGATAGGAGACGAGCCGCTCAAATCGAGTTTCACTTCGTCGAGCGCGAGCCCGCTGTCGGACGGCGAAATGATGTTGATGCCGCTGCTCTCGCCGGAGAGCGTGACGTCGCTGCCCTCGCCTAACACTTGATCGTCGTCATCTTCGAGCTCAAGCGCGGAGAGACCGGTAAGACCTGTGCCGCTCGCCATGCTGCCGCCCAGGCCGACGTCCGACGTCGCAATGCCAGGGGCGCTGTCGGTCGGCGCTAGCGCCAAATCGCTTTCCGCCTTCTTGGCGGCGACCGCACCCTTGACCTTCGCTACGTCTTCGGGCGAAAGGATACGGCTCGACTCGGCCTCGAGATCCACTTCGACCTCTTCGATCCCCGCGAAGTCGCCGGTTGGGCTCGGCAGTTCGAGATCAAGGTCATCGTCGCCGCCCGGAATGATGTCCGAGGCCGGCGCCAATTTCACGTCGCTCACCGGCCCAATCGGTTCCATCGGAGACAGGTCGAGGTCGGCATCCAGATCCAGCTCGCCCTTGCCGATAATCGTGCTCGGCGGTCGACCCGATAAGTCGCCAAGCTCCGTTTCGCTGAGGAGGATGGAATCGGTATTGATGTCGATCGAATCTTCCGGATCGAGCGCGAGCGCATCGCTCGAACCGCCTTCGTCGATGCCCGCGACCGTCGGCTCATCGACATCCTCCAGACTTACATCGCTGGCCATCGGTGCTTCGGCCGGCTCATCCTCGGCCAGCTCGAGATCGAGGCCACTGGCCGCGGCGGCGAGACTATCTGCCGCCGGCGCCGCGCTTTCATCGACACCCAGCCCAACATCATCAGCCAGGCCGAGTTCGTCTTCGGCGTCGAGTCCGATGTCGCTCGGCGGAGCATCGAGCGTGGGAATTCCTTCCTCGGCGAGCTTGTCGATGGTTTCGCTGCGGAATTTCCAACTCGCACCGTCGCGATAACCGGCAACTTTGCCGGCTGTACGGAGTTGGAGAAGCCGATCCTTGGAGATTCCCAACTGCTGAGCGGCCTCTTCCAATGTGATGAGTTTTTGTGCCATGGGTCCTCGCGCTATCCGCGGCTAAGCGCAGTGCGGGACCGTGACACGTAGGGCAGTTTCTCCGAAACTGCCAACCGAGTTTCGGAGAAACTCGGCTACATTATCGGTCAGCGCTGCAGGCCGCTGCGTACATCTTGCGGCAACGGGTCGCCGCTATTGAACTCAATCATCTGCAGGTCCCAGGTGAAATTGCGGATGCTCTTGGGCGTGATTTGCCCAGTCGCCCGGTCCACGTGGTAAACCGCCATCACGCGCTGACGCGGGTCGATGACCGTCACGATCTGCGGCACTCCGTCAGCCGCCGTCACGTGAGCGATCAGCTCGCCGCTGCCGACGTGCGCTGGCTCTACCGGTGGTGCGTACGGAGGCTCGGACGAACTCCGCGCCGCCGTGGCCGCGATCACCAGTCCTGCTATCAAAACGGCGCCAACGAGCGAATGTCGCATTGCGTTCCTCCTTCGGACCGCGGACCGCGGTTGTGCGTGAGGAATGCGGCGCCTCTAGAGTCCATTCTAAAAGCGACGCATCCCGATTCAAGCTAAATCCATCCCAGGCCAGTGGTTACAACTACCGCGTCAAAATGCGGATCATGTCGGCAGTGCGGGCTCACTTCCGGCGGCATCCACGAAGCGGCCGGCAGCTTTCGCAGCGGCCAAAACGTCGCTAAGCTACGGCCATGTACGACGTTGCGGCGCGGCGGCAAAGTCTAGCGAGCCGGCGGGCGCTCAACAAGCCCGTCCCACCATGTCGCGATTTCCCCGCAAAAAACGTGTTTTGACGAGATAGCCGCGACCCGGGTACCGCCCGAAGAGTGGTCGGGTCGCCGGCTGACCTGGTGAACGGCGTGAATCCGGCGACCCATTGGGGTCGCGGCTAGTACTCTGATGTGGTGCAAATCGCACTAAGGCACACACGGCAGCAATGACCACGAACCCGCAAATTGTCGAGCGACTGAATCTCGCCGTCGAAATCGCGCGTGCCGCGGGTGACCTAACGCTCCAATACTTTCGCCGCGACGATTTGCAAATCGAACGCAAAGCCGACCAATCGCCGGTCACTATCGCCGACCGTGCTGCTGAACAGTTGCTGCGTGAGCGTATCGGCGAACAATTTCCAAACGACGGCATCGTCGGAGAGGAATTCGGCATCACCAATGGGACATCGGAGTTTCGCTGGGCTCTCGATCCGATCGACGGCACCAAGTCGTTTGTTCACGGAGCGCCGCTGTACACAACCCTCGTGGCCGTGTTGCGCGGCGAAACGCCGTGCGTGGGTGTGATCCACGCGCCCGCGGTAGCGGAAACTGTCTACGCAGCGGCAGGCGGCGGCTGCTGGCATATCCGCGAAGACGGTGCCGCGCCGCGCCCAGCGCGCGTCTCCAAAACCGCCCAACTCGCCGACTCGCTGCTGCTGACCACCGAAATTCGCACGTTCGCCAAGCGCCCACGCGACGCGATGGACGTGTTCCAGCGGCTCGAACAACAAGCACGACTCACGCGAACTTGGGGCGACGGGTACGGTTACCTGATGGTCGCCACTGGCCGGGCCGACGTCATGATCGACCCTCAGCTTAACATTTGGGACCTCGCCGCTCTGCAACCCGTTATCGAAGAGGCAGGCGGAAAATTCACCGACTGGCAAGGCCGGGCCACGGTGCACTCGAACGATGCCGTCGCCACCAACGGCTTGCTGAGCGACGAGGTTTTGGTCATCACCCGCACTGGCTGAGCGAATGTTGGTAGTTGTACAGTTCGCCTAATTCTGCATCGTGTCATTCCGAGGTCCGCCGAGGAATCAAGCCAGACCCTTCGGCGGACCTCGGGGTGACAGAAGCAAACTGTACCACTGTACCACTGTACCACTACCCCGGATGTTTTAGCCGTTGTCCAAGTCCGCCAATCCGTTATACTTACGGTTTCCCACGCAAATCGCTGAATTCGTTTCGTTGATTTTGAGGTGTCGTGATGGCTCGGCAGTGTAATGTATGTGGCAAGGGCGCGCAGCTGGGCAATACCGTCCGAACGCGCGGTAAGCAGAAGTACTTAGGTGGTGTCGGTACCAAGGTCACCGGCATTACCCGCCGCCAGTTCAAGCCGAACTTGCAGCGCGTTAACGTATCCACCTCTAATGGTACGCGCAAAGCGATCCTCGTTTGCACGCAATGCCTTCGTAGCGGGGCCGTTACGAAGGTCGTCCGCGCGGCGCCATTCAAGGTGCCGCACGATCAGGCCAAGTCGAAGTAGTTCGCTCCGCTGTAGCCAGGCTCTGTGAGCCCGGCTGCCCTGCAAAAGCGCGGCTTTTCCGGCCGGCCTCGCAGAGGCCAGCTACAAATTTATGAGCCTCTCGCGCACCGACGTCGAAAAAGTTGCCCTCCTGGCGCGACTTCGTCTTACAGACGCGGAACTTAAGACGATCACCGGGCAACTCGCGCAGATCGTCGGCTATGTCGATCAACTGAGCGAAGTGAACACCGAAGGCGTCGAGCCGATGGCCCACGCCATTGAAGTCGCCAACGTGTTCCGCGACGACCGCGTTGCCCCCAGCCTGCCGCGCGAGGAGGCCCTCGCCAACGCGCCAAACCACGACGACCGCGGCTATCTCGTGCCCGCCGTGTTGGGTGAGTGAAGTGTGAATTGTTGGAATACGGCAACGTGCACAAACGCGGACTTGTCCCGTAGGGACATCCGAGAATAGCCCAGCGATTCCATCGCTGGGTATACATGGCAAGTTCGCATCTGAAGTCCCGTAGGGACGACTGAACATTCGGTCGTCCCCACGGGACTGATTTTTGCTACACTTGTCGCTAGCCGCAGCAGTAAACCGCTGGGCTATTATCGCGCCGTCCCTACGGGACGCACGTCACTCGGCCACATGCCGATAGACCCGACCCGCCCCACTTCCGCGATGTCGCTCACCGCTCAAACCGCCGGCGAACACCTGCGAAATCTTGCCGCCGGCGAGATTACGGCCGTCGAGCTAACTCGCGACTACCTTGATCACATCGCCTCCATCGACAACCGCGTCGGCGCGTTTCTGCGCGTCGATGCCGACGTCGCACTTACGCAAGCTGCCGAAATCGACGCGCGACGCTCGAAGGGCCAGCCTGTCGGCCGGCTGGCCGGCTTGCCGGTCGCCGTGAAAGACAATCTCTGCGAGCGCGGTCAACTGACGACTTGCGCGTCGCGTATCCTCGCCAACTTTCGCGCGCCGTACGATGCGACCGTCATCGCGAAGCTCCGCGCCGCCGACGCCGTGCTCATCGGCCGCACGAACTTAGACGAATTCGCGATGGGCGGCTCCACGGAAACCTCCGCGTTTCAACTTACGCGCAATCCATGGGATCTTGAGCGAACGCCCGGCGGTTCCAGCGGCGGCTCCGCCGCGAGCGTCGCGGCCGGCATGTCGCCGCTGGCTATCGGTTCTGACACGGGCGGTTCGATTCGCCAGCCGGCCGGTTTGTGCGGCATTGTCGGCATGAAACCTACCTATGGCCGTGTCAGCCGCTTCGGTCTCGTCGCGTTCGCGAGCAGTCTCGATCAAATCGGCCCGTTCGGCCAATCGGTGGAGGATGTTGCGTTGCTGCTAGAAACGATCGCCGGCCACGACCCGCGCGATTCCACATCGCTCAACGCACCCGTGCCGCCGTATTCGCAGTCCGTCAACAAACCGCTGACCGGTCTGCGCATCGGCTGGGTCCGCGAGCATTTTGGCCCAGGGCTCGACGCCGAAGTGGAAACGGCTGTGCGCGCCGCACTCGATATTTACAAATCGCTCGGTGCGACGCTGCACGAAGTATCGCTGCCGCACAGTAAGTACGCGGTCGCGACCTACTACGTCATCGCCCCCAGCGAAGCGTCGAGCAACCTGGCCCGCTATGACGGCGTGCACTACGGCGATCGCACCGATGAAAAAGAAATGCTGGCCGAGTTGGCGGCCGATCGCAAACGGCTCGAAGCCGCGGGTGATCGAGCAGGCCTCGACGACCTCGACTCGGCACTCGTGAGAATGTATCGCCGCACTCGCGCCAATGGCTTCGGGCCGGAGGTAAAACGACGTATCATGCTCGGCACATACGCATTAAGCGCTGGCTACTATGACGCCTACTACCTCAAGGCGCTGAAAGTTCGCCGACTCATCCGCCAGGATTTTGACCGCGCGTTCGAAAAAGTCGATCTCATCGCCGGCCCGATCACGGCCGCGCCGACGTTCAAGCTTGGCGAAATGGCTGGCGATCCGCTGGCGATGTACCTCCTCGACCTATATACGGTCAGCGCCAACTTGGCCGGCATCCCCGGCCTGTGCCTCCCCTGCGGCCAATCCGAATCCGGCCTCCCCATCGGCCTCCAACTCCAAGCCCCCGCCCTCGAAGAGGACCGCCTCCTCCGCGGCGCCCAAATGTACGAACAAGCAACCAACTGGCACAAAAACCGCGCAACGTTGTAAAAAGTAAACCGAGGAACCACGAAGACATAAGGAGCACGAAGGACAGGAAGAAATTCGTCATTGGTAATTTGTCATTCGAAATTGGCCATTTCAGAAATGACCAATGACAAATTACAAATTTGGTAACAGTTTAGCCGTTTGTAGTTGATCTTGGTGATTTATGGGGACGTGGATTATGACGTTAGGCATTCTGGAATTGCGAGTCTGCCAACGTGA
>JAKEIB010000277.1 GCA_022614705.1 Planctomycetota bacterium
ACACGTCGAATAGGCGCCTACGCTCATGGCGCGCGCCTTGTCCCATGATATTATGTACTTGTCCAGGCCAATGTTGCAGATTTATTGCGATGGGCCATAGATCGAGTTAGGCTCGAGCAGCATGCCGTGCTCGACATGGTGCATAGCCATGCTGGTGTGCCGCCGGGACAGCAGCTCGCTCATCAGACTTTTGAATTCCGGCGAGAGATGCTGGACGATGACAAAGGCCAGCCCGCTATCCTGTGGCATGTTGCCGAAGAATTCCTGGAGCGGCTGCAAACCCCCAGCCGAAGCCCCGATACCCACCACGTAAGGTGTCTCGGTCTGCAACCCCGGGCGCGGCTCGTCCTGGCAGCCACCAGCCGCCTCGTTTCCTTCTCGGGCTTCCTGCGGTGCGCCACCCGTCGCCTGCCCCGTCGATTTTTTTCTAGCCATCCATAGTCTCCTTCATCCGGACGCGCGTGATCGACCAACGCGCGCGAAGTTGCACGGGTGAATCGAGCCACATTTTCGTCCATTTATCCGCTAACTACAATGGCCTGGGACTAAGGGCAGTGTCGGAGTTTGGAGTTACCGTGGTGCAGGCGTCCCGCCTGCCCAGTGCAGGTGGCACGGCCGCAACATGATTACTAGGATTCTACAGGATCGTGAACGCTATCAATACATTCCAGTCCTTTCATTCTTCCCAATTTGCCGTTTTGCCGAAACTGATCTTTGACGTGCAACGGCTTTCGGTTCTATTGCCGCACGATGCGCGAGTGTCTTAGCGGGTTGCGTGCAGTTTGTTCGCAACCCGGCGGCAAGAAGCCGCGAAATCTGGCGATGGACCGCCTCTTCCCGAGCTGGCTCGCGCCGATGCGCGGGCCAGCTCCCTCGCACGGATTCTCTTTCGCATGGAGGTGGTAAAAATGTTAGTTCTCTCACGGCGCACAGACAGAAGTGTCAAAATCGGGCCGGACGTTACGGTCACGGTCCTGTCCATTCGACGGCAACAGGTGAGGCTGGGCATCGAGGCCCCCAAGCACGTTCGCGTCTTGCGTGACGAGTTGGATGTGGAGCCGGCAGAAGAACCGCCGCAAGCAAAACCCGTTCAACAACCACGCGCGGCCGCTATGAAGATCGTCATAGTCATTGAGGACGACCCACTGCACGCCAAACTCATTCGCAAGGCCCTTTGCCGGAACCAGGGAACGATGGTCACTGTGGCGGAAACCGCAAAGCTTGCGCTGGACGCCCTCGGCGCTTTGGCTGGCGGCAGCGAAGATTTTGTGCAACCCGACCTGATTCTGCTCGACGTGGGGTTGCCAGACAGTTCCGGCTTAGACGTGCTGCGCGCCATCCGGTCGGACGACCGGCTGCGCGCCACGCCGGTGGTCATGTTAACTTGTTGCGAGGACGATTCGGTTGTCAATCAGTGCGTCGCCGGTGGAGCGAATGCGTATGTTGTCAAATCACCTCGCTGGGACGAGTTTCGAGCCAGTGTCAACCGCATTGCAGAATTCTGGACGAACGAGTATTTCATGCCGCAGCGCCCATGCAGGCCCTCGCGCGAACCATCGCAGCCCTTTTGAATTCGCAGCGCGTCGGTGAGAACCGGTTAACCACCGGAGCCAATATTATAGAACCGCATGTCTCCAATCCGTGGCGTTGCAAGAGGCCTTCGGTCAGCCGTTTCGGCGAGGTTAGCATGCCTGCGCTGTGCCCATCACTTTGCACTCATCCGCCCACGGTGAGGCTAATCATCCGCACGATCAAGCGCCAAACACAGCGACCCGTCATCTGATCGACAATCTCCCGGTTGATCGTTCGTGCCGCAGGCAGCAACGCAAAAAACCTTTCTTTCCGACAACTTGAGAATCATCTCCGTGCCGACATCGGGCGGCTGCAAGAAGGTACCGTTTGTGAGGGAGCCCCGTCGGTCACAATCACCCGCATGTGGGGGTGAAATGAATCAGCTCAGACGTTGCATCAAAGGTTGGTTTGCCGGCACTGGTCGGCGTAAGTCGTGTCGCTGGCAAATCTTCGGGCGCCGGCGTCTGTGAACTCATGACATCAATCAAAGTGCCGAGAAACGTCGAAATCGGAGCTTGTTGATCGAGCAAGTCCCGGTGCTGCCAAGGGAGGCCGATGGTGCATGATTGAACTCAAGAAACCGTGTCTAGCCGGCGGAAGAACCGTTTTGCTCGTAGAGGTAGGTGTGAACCTGGTCTGCGACCTTCGCGAGAAGGGGCAAGTCCCGAGCGAGTAAAGCTTTGGGAACCTTTCCACGTCTCTCCGTCCTTGTAGAGGGCGGTGAACTGGACCTTGCGAGGAGCGTCAGCGCCATTATCGAAGACTGCGGCTTTGATGCGTCCGATGCGAACTTGATGGATGGGCCTGTTTTCGGCCATCGCGAAATCTCCTTTCATGCTTTGAAAATGGATTTTGGGAAATGAACAATGGAGCTAAGCGGCCAGGCTGAGGAGCGTTGCCGCCTTTTGGATAACAAAAGGGCCCAGAGAGGAGGACCATCCGCGACCGATCGTGCCCGGCAGTTCAGCTTGCGGTCGAGCTTTAGACGCTGGGCAATGGGTATCAGGCATTTGGCCTCAAGGGGAACATGGGTCGCCTACTTTGACCGGTTGGTGATCCCCGAGCCGACGAGCGTCGCGCTCGGCCTGTTGGCCCTGGCCTGCGCCTGGGATCCTGCCGGCACGCGATCACCCGCGGTGCGGCGGGTGCTCGGCGCCCGTGCCGCGCTACTGCAGCACGTTCCGCCAGCGCACGGGCACGGCCGCGAAGGCGGACTTATAAGTCACTTCGAGCGGGACCAGCACATGAGCGCCGGGTTGCAGGAAGAGAGGCATGTCCGGCAGTCGATTGCCGACGGCTACCGGCTGGACAAAGGCGCGGATCGCCAGGCTGCACTCGTAGGCGGCCAGAGTCAGCGGGCGTTCGGCCGGATGTTCGTACGGTTGGTCCGAGATTTCACCCCAAATGACGCCGTGGATGCCTTGCGGATCGCGGGGCCCCGGCCGATGCAGGTCGAGCACGAGCAAATGGATGTCGTGATCAAACAATTCGGTCGCCTTTTTCACGAACGCATCTAGCGCATGGCGGCTCGCCTTGTTGCCGGGAGAGACAACTTCCGCAACCGCTACGATCCGGTCGTCTTCCGCCGTGCGCACGACGACCGAGTTTTGTTTGCGGCGGAAGAACTCCAAGTCTGTTTCCGCAGTCAGCGCGACCGGCGGCGGTGCCACTAACAGACCGCCGCCGTTTCCGGCGGTTGGATGCGATGCAATTCCCTCCGCCTGCGGCGAGTCGGAAGTCTGCAGCGTCAATACGTCGGCGCCGAAACCCGCAGCGTGCTGCTCCGTCAGCGCGTAGTATCCGGAGGGAAGAACCTTGTCGTTCAGCGCGCGCTTAATTTCGCGAATCCACTCTTGGTGGAAGTCGTGAAAGACGCCCGATCGGACGCGTGTCCAGTCGTGAATGGGCATGGCCGGATCCTTGCTTGAGCAACCCAGTTAACCATGATACCTAGTTTTTTCCCGGCCGACATCCCGGATCGGTGTTATGGTCCCACCTCTCGTCCCAGATCGCATCGAGCAACAGCCAATTGACGATGATTGGTCCACATGCGTCTACCTCGACCCGCTGGTGATCCCCGAGCCGAAGAGCGCCGCGCTGGGCCTCGTGGCCCTGGCGTGCCTGGCTGCCTCGCAGCGCCCGAATTGCCAGAGATCATGCGTTGTGCGCGCTTGAACGTCGACCGTATAATTACGCTAGAATAGATTGGGAGTCAACGCGCTCACGCCCTCAATAGATTCCCGCGCCAATGGTGACCGAACTATGAACACGTTTACCGCGGACACCACCTTGCAACAATCGCTGTCGGCGCTTTCGGGACTGACCGAAGTTCGCGACGCGCAGGGAACCGTGTTGGGCTATTTTTCGCCGGCCTCCCAAGAGTCTGCAGAAGCGTACGCCCAAGCGGCGGCCCATTTCGATCCGGATGAGATGAAGCGACGGAAACTGTCGAACGAAAAGGGAGGCACCACCAGCGAGGTATTGAGCCGCATCGCAGCTTTGGAAAAGTGAGATGCGATTTACCGTAACGTGGCATCCGTCTGCGGAGCAAGAGTTGGCGGAAATCTGGCTCGAGGCGAGCGATCGCGAGAGAGTCGCACAAGCTGCTAACACAATCGATCAAGTTCTGGCGTTGGAGCCGCTTTGCCCAAAAAATCCTCGGTAGGTCCCTTCTGCCGGAGGGGACCTTAGCAATATCCGATATTCACAACGTGCAAAGGTCCCGCTCGGCAAGCGGGACCTACTTTTCGGGAAAAGCCCGTTGTAGCCGCTTACGCACGGTGAAGACTTTTACGGCGATCGAATTCTGGTCGCGCTCCCGCTGGCCGTGACAGACACGGTCAGTGAGCCGGATCGCTGGGTTCAGATTCTGCAAGTATGGCATCAGTAGGAAGTCGGACAGAGCCCCAGAGAAGGGGACCATTCGCGGCGGATGGTGCCCGGCACATTTTGCTCCGCGACCATCGCCGCGATGGTGGCGCGCCGCAGAATGAGCCAGTTGCCGGCGGTTCAGGTTGCAGTCGACCTTTCGACGCTGGCTAACATTTGCCCCAGACAGGGGGACAGGCACATTTGCTCCGCAGACTCCGCAAAATGAGTCAGTCCCCGGGCCCTGCTAGCCGCGTGGTCCGAAGCGGCCCCAACCGGGTAGCTGTGAGATGCCGCGCTGCTTGGCGCGGTCATCGAGGCGTTTGCGAAACTCGGTGAACTGAGCGCGCATCTTGGGCGATGTGTGGTCGAGGCGGCGCTTGGCTCGTTCGTCGCGCTGGGCGTCGGTCATGCTGCCCCAGTTGCCTTGCCCGCGGCCGTCGCCTCGCCCGGCGCCCGGATTGCCGCCGTTGTTCGGCTGCCGGCCCTCGCGTGGTAGCGACATGCGATCGATGATCTCATCCAATCGCTTCTGTTGATCGGCCGGCGACATCGCGAAGAAGTCGTTCAGCCGCTGTTCGGCGCGCTGCATCCAGCGGTCGCGATTGGTGTCGAAGAACGCCTCGCGCTGCTCGGGCGTCAGGGCATCCATCCGCTGGCGGAATTGGTCGCGAAACTGCGCTTGTTGGTCGTATGGCAAATCCCGATTGAAGGCCTGATCCGCCGTTTGCTGCAGCTCGGCGACGGCCGGGTCGGCGCCGCCGAAAAGGCCGAGTGCCCAGGCTGCGATCGCAAGCACTGCAATTATCGACACAGTGACTATCAGTTTGTGCTGCTTCATGATTTGAGTCCTTCATCTGGATTTTGTTGCCGCACTGAAGCCCCCTCCCCTAACCCCTCCCCGCGGCGGGGGAGGGGAATCATTCGTCTAACCCATCCCCGCGGCGGGGGAGGGGGATTTGCTTAAACCAGTTTCAAAACAGTGTTGTCATCCTGAGGGAGGCTCGGCGACCGAAGGATCTACACTCCCCACTGCGAGATTCTTCGCTACGCCGCGCTTCGCTCAGAATGACAGCACTCGCCGAAACAAGGTTTTGAAACTGCTTCTAGTCATCGGCCACGATGAGTGCGTCGACGTGGCCGTCCAGGTACAGGAAATTGCGCGAGCCGTCGTCGCCCTTGGAACCGTGAAAGGGCTCGAAGTCGTAAACGATCCACACGCGCGAAGAGCTCCGCTCGTCACCGCGCCTTGAGATGCGCACCTGCTCGCGGGTCTTGTTTGCACAACGCCAGGCGAAGTACTCGTAGCTGAGCCCTTCCTCCTCGAAGTACGTGTCGTGGACGGCGTCCTGCTTCACGAGCCGGTCGCTCGGGCAGTGGAACAATTCCTGGTTGTTCTCGGTGTAGCCGGCCAGCACTTTGAACAGTGGCGGCAGGTCGGGCGTGACGGATGGATACTGGGCCGCGTCGGGAAACTTGCCTCGGCTACCCTGTTCGTCCACATACCGATCGATTGCCAGGCCAATTTGTCGCAAATTCGATTTGCACTGCGTGCTGCGTGCCGACTCCCGCGCGTGCTGCACGGCCGGCAGCAGCAGGCCGATGAGCGTCCCGATGATCGCGATCACGACTAACAACTCGACCAAGGTGAAACCATGTAGGGGCCGGGTGCCTGCTACAAAACGGCGACCTCGACTCATCGCGAACCTCCCAGCGGTGGGGCACGTCGCCGAAATGGCGGCGCATCCCCACAGGGTTAAACCCTACGCGAGTGCCCCGGTTTCGCTGGCATCGTCAAAATCGGCCGGCTGCGTGCCGCTCTGCAATCGTCCCGGCCGATTGTCAGCATGTGCTAGCTCGCCTATCATGCCATGCAACGTGCCGAAAGGGGGACAGGCACATTTTGCTGCGAAGACTCCGCAAAATGAGCCAGTTCCCGACGTGAGCCAACAAGGAGGCCAACACAATCGATGAAGACCAAGGGAGAAGCATTCGCCGGACTTTCCGTCGCAATGGTCACGCCGTTCTCAGACGGCGAGGTCGACTACAAGATCTTTCGCGAGCAGATCGAGTTCCAAATCGCCGCGGGAACCAAGTGTCTAGTTCCCGTCGGCACCACCGGCGAGTCGCCCACGCTCAGCCACGATGAGCAGGACCGGGTCGTGGCGTTCGTCGTCGAAGCGGTGGCGGGGCGCGTGAAGGTGATGCCCGGCACGGGCTCGAACAGCACGGCCGAGGCGCTGCGGCTGACGAAGTTCGCGGAGAAGATTGGCGCCGACGCCGCCCTACAAGTGGCACCGTACTACAACAAGCCGACGCAGCAGGGCTTCTACGAACACTTCAAGCGGCTAGCCGAGGAAACGGGTTTGCCGCAGTGCATCTACAACATCCCGGGACGCACCGGTAAGAACATCGAACCGGAAACGATCATCCGGCTCGCGGAGCTGGAGAATATCGCGCTGGTGAAGGAAGCCACCGGGTCGCTCGACCAGGCGTCGCAGATTATCTCGTCAACGAACCTCACGGTGCTCAGCGGCGACGACAGCCTCACGCTGCCGCTCATGGCGATCGGGGGGCGGGGCGTCATTTCGGTCGTCGGAAACATCGTGCCCAAGGACATGATCGCTCTTGTCGCCGCGATGGACAAAGGCGATTTGGCCGAGGCCCAGCGTTGGCACCGCAAGCTGTTCCCGCTCTGCCGCGACATGCTTGGATTGTCCACGAATCCGATTCCGATCAAGGCCGCGATGAAAATGCTGGGTCGCGACCCGGGCGAGCTCCGGTTGCCGATGACGCCGCTGGAAGACGCCGGCACGACGCGGCTGAAGAAGTCGCTGGCGGAGTATGGGTTGCTGTAGAATTCGCGGCGTCGATTGGCGGCCCGAACGAATAGTGCCACTGCTGGCTTGTCCAGCAGTGCGTTAGCCGCGTATGCCTTGCTCGTTGGACCGGTGATCGTGCGTCTATTTGCGAACGTAATTTGGCTTCAGGCTACAAGGCATTTGCAATAGGACACTGCTGGACAAGCCAGCAGTGGCACCCCTTTGAATGCCCATGCCGCGCCTGCTGATTCTTTGCGAGTACCCGACGCTGCTTGGCGGCGAGCGGTCGATGCTCGCGACGCAGCCGGCCGTCGCCGCGGCCGGTTTCCATGTGCGGGTCGCGGCACCGCCCGTCGGCGTGCTTGCGGAATCGCTGCGCGAGCGTGGAATATCGCACCTGCCGCTGCGGACGCACGATGATAGTGGCGAGCGGTTGTCGCTCGATCAATTGCGGTCGGAACTAGCCATACTGCTGGAGCGCGAGCGTCCAGAATTGGTTCACGCCAACAGCCTTTCGATGGCGCGCATTGCCGGCCCGGTCGCAGCGGCTTGCCGCGTGCCAAGCGTTGGCCACCTGCGGGACATCGTAAAACTGTCTCGGCAGGCGATCGAGGACCTAAACGAGCATCGGCTGCTCATCGCCGTGTCGGAAGCGACGCGCGACTTTCACATGGCCCAAAGTCTCGATGGCCGGAATTGCGTGGTTGCCTACAACGGCGTCGACTTGGACGAATTTCACCCGCGGCCGCCCACAGGCTATTTGCACCGCGAGTTGGCCCTGCGGCCGTCGGCCAGATTGATTGCCACAATTGGCCAACTGGGGCTTCGCAAGGGCACGGACATCGCGCTTTCGGCCGCCGCGCTGGTGGCCGCGGAAGTGTCGGACGTTCATTGGCTCGTCGTTGGTGAGCGAACGTCGAACAAGGAGGAATCTCGCGACTATGAGGCTCAGTTGCGATCAATTGCCAACGAGGCGCCGCTATTCGGTCGCGTCCACTTTCTCGGTCGTCGCTGCGATGTATCGCAACTTTTGGCCGAATGTGAACTTCTCGTACACGCAGCCCGGCAGGAGCCGCTGGGCCGAGTGTTGCTGGAGTCCGCCGCGAGCGGCTTGGCCGTCGTCGCCACGGACGTTGGCGGCACGCGAGAAATCTTTCCAACCGAGGCCGATGGTGCTTTGCTCGTGCCGGCCGACGACCACGTCGCGCTCGCGGCCGCCGTCCGAGAGTTGTTGGGCAATGAAGAACGGCGGCTGTTGCTTGGAGCGAGCGGGCGACGGCGGGCCGAGCGGCAGTTCGACATTCGACAGGCGGCCGCGCGGCTGGTCGAAATCTATCAAAGCGCGCTGACTTGAGCCCCTTCGTTGTTCGGTCGGGCGATCGTAATATCGCAGTCCGTTGCTCCGCAACGCTCGCGTAGCCATTCAGCCAGAGCCTTTGCCTCGGCGTCGTTGGCTGTGATCGCGAAAACGGTCGGCCCCCACGAGGATTGACCCACACCAGGCACGCCGTGATCGCGAATCGCTTCGACCAGTTTCTCTGTGTGGGCACCGGCAAACGGTCCGCCTTGTATCGGAGCAAAACATTCGCCGGCCAACCGGCTGAATCGATAGACTGCGTCACCGAAGGCAACGCAGTCTTTCCAAGTAACGGCAGCCGTCAGCTCGTCGCTTGTGATTCGCTGAAGCTCAGTGGTCACAGATTCGGGGACTGGTGGCAAGCGAGCGAACGCTTCAGCTTCCACCTCGCCGGTGAGTCCCTGTTGCTCCCTCCGGCAAATCAGCACGAACCGCCAATCTGAGGGCAGAGTTTGCCGCATAAACGGGTTACTTACATCGCCGGGGTATCTGCCGCCGTCAACGATCAGCCCTCCATGCTCGAAGCCAAGCGTTCCAATCCCTGAGCGCGCTCCGCGTCCTAGCTCGTTTGCCAGGTATGGCACGGGTATTGGCGGCCGCTCCAAAAACCGTCGCAAGCCCACGGCGACCGCCAGCCCCAATTGCGTGCCAACGCCGAGCCCTGTATGATCGCGCGGCGCTTCGACACGGATTTCACATGCTGGTGCGGTGCCGAGCTTCCATTGTTCGACAAGCTTGTCGACAAATTTGACAACCCGCTGTTGCAGGGCACCACGTATTGCAAATGCCGGCGACGGCGAAATCGTCACGTCCACTGCCGGCGGCTCGACCATCACGCCCACGCCGCCGAACTGCGGCCGGTCGGCGTGCCCAAAGCTGAACATGCCGAAATGCAGCCGACTTGGCGCGCGGACGTGAACGGTGCGACTCATCGAACGGCTTTCTCCGCGGTGTCGGACGCAAGCCGGGCTAGCTCTTCGCTCACGTGCGAGCGCAAAAAGGCGAACGCGCGGCGCTCTTGGTGACCGCCCGTCTTTTCCACAAGCACGGCCAGGCGTTCGAGTTCGCTGCGAATGTGATTTGCCTCCAGCAGCCCGACACGCGTTGCCAGAATCGCAGCTTCCACCACGGCGTGCTTGGCCCGATTGAAGCCAAAGAAGTCGCGCAACCGGCCGCGGTCAACCACGCGGGCGACAATCCGCGTGCGCTCGTCGCGATCGTCGAGCGACACAACGTGGAAGGCATACCAGCGGCAGGCGTCGGCCAGAATCGCGCCCTCGATTGCCTCGGCTGGCACTAGTCGCGGCAATTGATCCAATCGGCCAACAGCAGCCCGCGCGAGCAATTCGACATCGTCGGTCACGTGCAGCACCCCCGCGCCGCTGCGTTTGAGATTTGCGTAGGTGACGGACGTGCGAAACGGCCGCAGCACGAGGCAGTTGAACTCGGCGTCAACAATCGGCCCCATCGGCGCGATGTGCGGCGAGCCATCGGCGTCGAGTGTCGTGACGATGCCCTCGAGCAGCATGCCGTCGGGCAGCGTGGGGCCGGCGTTTTGTGAATCCTGGGACATCGTGCGGCATTCCTAAAACGTAACCGGTCCCGCTGGCAACGGCTGTTCGGCGGCGGCGGGCCGACAAATCTCGCTGGCTCGCAGATCGTGCGGGTTGGCTGAAACGTGCGCGCCGGCCAGCCGCAAAAAATTGGCCAGCAGGTCGTAGCCGAATTCGGTGAGAATCGACTCGGGATGGAATTGCACGCCATACACGGGACGGCAATTGTGCTCGAACGCCATCAGCACGCGGTCGTCCGTCCACGCCGTAGGATGCAGCTCGGACGGCAACATCTCGGCCTCCGCAATCAGCGAATGGTATCGGGCCACATTTAGCGGCGAAGGGACGCCGGCGAAGATGCCCGCGCCGTTATGGGTGATGGCCGACGTTTGGCCATGCACGGGCGTCGGCGCCCGGCCAATTCGCCCGCCGAGCGCCTCGGCGATCACCTGATGGCCGAGACAGACGCCGAGCATCGGCACTTCGTTATGCAGTTGCCGCACAATTTCCAGCGACGCGCCAGCCTCACGCGGCGTGCAGGGCCCCGGCGACAGCACGATCGCGGCCGGCCGCATGTCGCGCACCGCCGCGACATCCACGGCGTCGTTGCGCACGACGCGCACCGTCTGTCCCAGACGTTCCAGATAACGCGCCAGGTTGTGCGCGAAACTGTCGTAATTATCGATCAGCAGAATCATTGTTTCATTATGTCGGTTTACAGCGCGGCGTCGGGCAACCCTTGCGGTTTAGCTAATCACGGCGCCAGCGCCCGCAGCAACCCGGCCGCCTTGTGCCACGT
>JAKEIB010000278.1 GCA_022614705.1 Planctomycetota bacterium
AATCCGCCGGCGGTCCCCAATCGTCGCCATGGACACAATAGAACGGGCGGACACGTCTCCGGCCGAAGGCCTCGGCCGCATCCCAGGTGCCACCATCGACAAGTACAAAAGTCGCATCCTCCGGCACGGTCGAGAAAATTGCCGTCACGGCTCGCTCAAGCCGATGGAACCACGAATGCTTGCTCCATAGACTTGTGTTGACGTGTACGCCGTTGCGTTTGAGTGTTGCGGCCACGGCGCGGCAGTGTTGATCGTAGCCTGCCAGCTCCAGATTGAGCTTTTCGCGGAACGAGCGGCCCGAATAGACATTCTTGCCGTGGATTCGGTAGCATCCTTGCGGCTCGGCAATCGTTCGCAATCTGCCGAATACTGGCGCCAAAGTGTAAAGGTATTCGTCGGCACACAGGCGATAGTATGGAACGTGCTCTGGTATTGGGAGAACCGGCTCGAGGAACGAGCGCGACCACGCATTTCCCGAAGTAGGCGCGCACGGCACGTTCGACGGCCCCAGCGCGAGCATCTGCTCTCGGAAATCGCCCTCCGCCGGGGGACGCGGTGGCTTCATCCCGCCCGTTCGATTTCCGCCGGCATCCATGGTCCACATGGACCAATGCACGTTAGAAATTCCTGGTTGACAAAAAGCGTTCACGACGTTTGTCGCCGCCGTCGGGAACAATATGTCATCGGAATCAAGGAATAGGATGATGTCGCCTCGCGAGGCGGCAAAGCCGGCATTCAGCGCCGACGCCTGCCCGCCGTTGTTTTTGTAAACCGGAACAATTCGCGTACCGTACTCAGCGACGATCTTCCGCGAATGATCCGTCGAGCCATCGTCCACCACGATGATCTCGGTCCGAGGGTAGTGCTGCTGCAATGCGCTTTCAATCGCGTCCGGCAAGAAGGACGCGTAGTTGTAATTGTCGACGATTACGCTCACCAACGGCTGGTCGGCGAAGCAATGGCGGCCGGGACTGTGCGTTGGAATCGTATTCATGGCACCTCAACCGCGCCGCGGCCGACCGTCGCTGAAATCCGCGAACACCTCGGCGTATTTGCCGCCCGGCCAACTGTGCATCTCGCCACGATAGCGAGCCAGCCCTTGCGCCGCGGCCACGAAATCCATGACGCTGCATTGACTGTTGTAAGCCGCGATGGCCTGGAGCTTGGTATCCAAGTAAGGCGTGATGTCGACAATTTCGTCCAGCCGCTGCAGAGGCGTCCAAATCTCATACGCCAGCACCCGCGGCGGAGGAGAATGCTTCGCGACACCAAGTGCCCGCTGCAACAAACGTAGGGCGGCGCGATGATCGGGATGCTGCTCGGCTGGATGCGGTACATAGATGATGTGCGGTTTCCACGTGTTGATTTGCTCGGCGATGATTTCTATTAGTCGCTTGTTAGCGCGCAGACCGCCGTCTTTTTGCCGATAGAACTCGACGTGTTCAACTCCCAGGATTTCAGCTGCAACTCTCGCCTCCACTTCGCGACGCGCCGCCGTTTCCGATTCGCCCGCGTTGCCGTGCCCGCCCTTCTCGCCGGAAGTTAGAATCGCAACGCGAACCGAGTCGCCGTCGAGCACGTGTTTTCGAACCGTGCCGCCGCAACCAATGGATTCGTCGTCCGGATGCGGGCTGATGACAAGAACTCGATGCATCGCGGTTGCCTCGACATGAATCAGGGCGACTTTGGATAGAGTCCCCACGTAACTAACCGCACCTCCCGCGTAGCAAAACGGTACTTGTATGCTTCTTCACCGGGACCGAAATCGAAGATAGTTGCACCCTCGTCCAGCGCGGCCAGTATCAATTGACGCAACAATACTTCTCCCGGCGAGCGATCCCGTAGCTCGATGTCGAACGACGGGACGCCAAACAGGAATCGCCGCCGGTAACTGAGACCGAAGTGAAAGGCAATGGCCCGTTCGTTCCAGTCGATGCGCGTGAAACGGAGCCAACCGGTCGGCCCGATATTCGCGACGATGCTGCGGTAATAATCGCGCTGCCGGCGATCAAGAAAGAGGCTGGGCTGAGGCGTCGCAGCCCGTCGCGCGATGTGTTGCTCAAAGAACGCGTCGAGCTGCGGCAGGATTCTGTCGGCCGTTCGAGCGTGTTGCACTTCGAGCCGTCCTTCGCGGCGAAAGTAGTTCTCATGGCGTAACAGGCTTTTCTTCCGCGTGCAGGCGATGGCCGCGTCGCGGCAAGTATCGATGTCGATCTGCGGTGCGGCGAGGATCGCCTCCTGGACAAAGTCGAGCCCCAGTCGCTCGGCGGCTTGCTCCAAATAGGCGCCGGTGGGTGAAATGTCGGGAATAAAATACAGCCGGATGCCTTGAAACGCGGGCACGCATTCGCACGCAGTTTCGATGATCGCCTCAAGAACGTCCGGGGTGCGCACGTGCCCGACAATATCGAGCTGGTCCTCCGGGCAAATATTGAAAACCATGCCGTTGTCGGCGAACAGAGGCGCGATGCATTGCGGTTCGCCCTGCCGCTCTACGAGGATCAGCATGAGTTTGCCCCGCCCGAACGTCATCCACCAGTTGCGCTGCCATTCCCAAGTGAGATTCACCGTGTTCGTATGTCCACGGACAAGCAGCCGCCGCCAAATGTGCGGCGCGACGGCCGGATCGTCGAAATCGGAGATGATCCGAGTTTGCAGTCGTGGTAATGCGGTTCGCGGCATCGTCAAACGTGCTCCGGTGTTCGTCGACAGCGCTCGACAACGTGGCAGTAAAACGACTCCAATCGACTCAGACACTCCTCGCTATTTGCCTCGCGTTCGACGTAATTGCGGGCACAGCGCCCCATTCTGTTTCGCAACGTTTCATCGCGTAACAAACGCGCGAGTGCCTGGTACAATGACTTCTCGTTACCAGGCTCGACCAAGAACCCCGTTTCGCCGTCGTCGATAACTTCCGCGGCGCCGCTGCCTTGGCAAGCGATCACGGGCAAACCACATGCCATCGCCTCCAGATAGACAAATCCGGGGCCACCCTCGTAGACCGACGGCGCAGCGAAGACGTGAGCGCGTGACAAGTACTCCGGAAGTTCTTCCCGCGAAATGTATCCCGGGAATTCGATCAAATCGGGATGCCCCGCCGCGTTCGCGGTACGACTCAGCTCTGCGACGACCTTAGGGCTCCCGCGCCCAATGACCTGGATCCGCAACTCCGGGAACTCGTCTGCCAGCTTACATCCGGCCTCAACCAGCCTGTCGACACCTTTGTTTCGTTCAATCCGACCTACGAATGCGATGGTCGGCCGAGTCTGCTTGGGAATTGGAAGCGGTCGAAATGTCGCCGTGTCAACTCCGGTGTGCAGTACGGGAATCGATTGAGTATCAAGCCCATAGTACTTGGCGCACCAGTCGGCCGAGCAACGGCTCGACGAATAAATTCCATCGGCCAATCGCAGACAAGTCTCTTCCATCAACCGCGCCACGCGGTAAAACTCCGAATCCGGCTCCGGCCAACCGAGCGCATGGGCGAACATGACAATCGGACCGTGCAATTGAATGACGCTTGGAACGCTATTCCACTCGGTCCGATTGAGTAAGTGAACGTACGCCTCACAACCC
>JAKEIB010000279.1 GCA_022614705.1 Planctomycetota bacterium
GCATTGTTGTTCGCGCTTCCCGGCTGCAGCGAGAAGCCCGCGGGTATACCGCACACGCATCATGAGGAATTCGAGGTCACGCTGTGCGGTTTATGCGGCGATGTCAAGGAAGGCGAGCACACCTGCAAAGCGGGTGCGGAGATCTGTAGGATTTGCGGTTTGCACAAAGGTGCCATCCTGTGTTGCAGCACGGCCATCAACGGTCGCCGCGACGTAATCCTCTGCCGCAAGTGCGGTGAAAAGTTACTGACGAAGAAATGCTGCCAAGAGGGCATCGCGATCTGCCCCAAATGCGGATTGCAGAAGAACTCGCCGGGCTGCTGTAAAATCGAGAAGGCCGTGGACGATGGTACGGGGCATGCCAAAGAAGCTGGCCACGCGGGCGAAGCTGGGTAGTTCATGGAATAGACGATGGCCTCGAACGCCTTGCAAATGAGTTTGGTGTTGTGGCAATAGAAAAAGGCTAAGGCAATTACCATGCGAACAAATTCACATCGCTGCGCGCGAGCGGCACATGCCGCCTTTACGCTGGTCGAACTACTTGTCGTGATTGCCATTATTGGCATCCTGGTGGCGCTGCTGCTGCCGGCCATTCAGGCCGCCCGAGAGGCGGCGCGCCGCGCATCGTGCATGAACAATCTCAAACAGATTGGCATCGCGCTGCAGAACTATCATAGCGCAAAGAACACTTTCCCGGTGGGCGCCGCGTTCCAGGAAGGCTCGACGTGGTCCGGGCACATTCTTCCGTACATGGAAGAGAGTGCGGCGGCCGATGTGCTGACGATCGACTACGTCAACAGCAAGCCCTATTCCCACGATCAAAAGCTTTACACCACGATCGTCGATCCGTTCCGGAATGTGATTGCCCTGGAGACCTTGATCCCGGCCTTTCGTTGCCCATCGACGTTTTTGCCGGAGTACATGCCGGACCGGGGGCACAGATCCAGTCGATACGTTCAGGCCCGGGTGCCGTCTTCGTACATTGCTTGCGCGTCCGGCATCGCGACCGATCAATCGATTACCCAAGTTTTGCGCGGCGAGTTTCACAGCTGGTTGGAACAAATGGATGGCGTGATGTACGGCGTGTATGTCAAAGACCCGGCCCCACCCGGGTCGTTCGGCAAGGCCACGGTCAGCATGAAGAAGATCACCGATGGCACGTCCAAGACGGTTGCCATGGGTGAAGCATGGTTCGACGTCGGGCGGGTCGGCCGGCTGCACAGCGACGGCTATCCCTTGCCGGAACCTCGAACCGGAACACGCAAAGACCACTGGATGGTCGGCAGCGACAGCGTCGGCGCCCCCGAAGTCGGCGACCCCACCGAGGCCCTCGGCTCGACGGGGGTCCCTCCGAACTTGCACAAGGACCCGGCAGCCTTCACGGGTTGCGGCCCTACTGGTGGTTCCGGCGCTAGTACCGGCGGCCCCCTGGCTGCCATGGCCGCGATGCACGTCGTCGGGCCTCAGGATTGCTTTGGCCTGCAGCTCTCCTTCTCCAGCGATCATCCTGGAATCACGCAGGTGGGCATGTGCGATGGTTCGGTCCAAGTGATCCAGGAGGACATCGACCTCGACACGTTTGAAAGAATGGGCACGCGATCGGAAAAATGGGTCATGATCGGAGAGTTTTGATCGGCGGGCCGCTCAACGAGTGGCTGGGGTCGACCGCAGGGAGCCCCCGGGCGCTGGGGGGGTCGTCCGCCGCGGCGGACTCCACCCCAGCCACCCGGTCACATCAAACTGAAAAACGCTCGAGCACCCTTACAGCTCTGGGTGGATCTCTCCGCCGTTCATCGTTCCCAAGGCGAAGTACAGCGTTTCATCGATGTCCTCGCTGATCGAATGGACCGACCCGTCGCACGACAAGAAAAGGGCTTCGCCGGAGTGCGACGCCGAGACGTCGCGGTCGTCGCTGGCGGCATGGTTCGGCGTGTGACCGGTCTGGAACAACACCATGTGGCCGTGGTCGTCGGTGTTGTCGCCGATGTCGCGGACCGCGCCGGCCCACGTGGTTTCATACTCGAAGTGCACGTCGTGCGACCCGGCCGTGCGAAATGGGCCGTTCTGACGCTCGCCAACCATCAGGGTCTTTCCCGTTCCATCCGTGATATCCGCAAGCTTGGTCTTGCTGTTGCGGTAGAACGGACCCCACGGGCGGCCCGTCGGGCCAAGGCGCTGCTCTTGGTCCTCGTCCAGGTCGGGTGTGCCGAAGTTGGCGACATAGCAAGCCATGGCGTAACGTTCGTCGCCCATTTCCACAAAGCCCGTCGGCGACACATCATCGGTCGGGCAAAGCAGCGTGTCGATGTGCTGCTGGCGAACGGCCGCGTTCACTGGATCGTAAATTGGCTTCTTGAAGTTGATGGCATCGTACATGCTCTGCAGTTCCATGAACGGCAGCAGCATATCGGTCCACGAATGACCCAGCGCGTTGCCCTGGCTGCCCGCGGCATACTTGTAACCGGGCGGCAGCCGGCCGAAAGCCGACTCATAGTTGTGCATGGCCACGCCGACCTGGTGGAGATTATTCCGGCACGATGATTTCCGCGCCGATTCGCGGGCAGCCTGAATCGCCGGCAACAATAACGCGACTAAAACCCCGATGATCGCAATCACTACCAGGAGCTCGACAATCGTGAAACCGCGCCGCTCGAACTTCATCGACTTATCTCCCTCACTAAAACTCACGCCGAGGCGCTGAGGACGCAGGAAATAACCGAAATCATGACCCCAAGTTTTTGCGGAACACTAGTTCTCACTAATCGACGCTAATAAACGATCCGCGAGGATCAGTGGAGATTAGCGTTCGCTCCCTCTGCACTGCAAACGTTGGATTTTTGCGCACGGTGCGCAAATTCCGTGGAACGGACTTCAGTCCGTCAGGCCGTTACGAACGGACTAAAGTCCGTGCTACTTGGTTGCGGCTACGCCGCGCCAGGAACTCCGCGCTTCTGCGTGAAACTCTCGTCTACCGTTCCAGTCGCCGACTCACCTACTCACTGTTCCGGATGCTGATGCGTATGTTCATGCCCACCTAACGTGGAACTGTGACTGTGTTCGTGCGATGCGTCGACAGCGTGCACGTGGTAATGGCTATGCTCCGCGTCGACCATGACGGAGCGGGAAGACGCGTCGCCGCCGCAGCCGCCGACGACGAGAATCAGCAATCCCGCCGCCAACATGGAAGCTGAATATGACACGATGAAATCAACCAACATCACTCGAACCGAATGGCTCGCACTCAGATATCCGTATTATGGCGAAGTGGCTGGGGGAACGCCACATAGTGACAGCAGACCAAATCGCGGGCACGATCGGAAGACCTCTCTTCCGAGATCGGCAAAGGGATGAGGCATGCTCAACACGGTTCGGTCGCCACGTCCGTCGGTTGGGGGAGCCAGGCGCCGGTAGTGGGTCAGTTTGATCGATGAAAGTGTAGTCCGCTCGCTCCGCGAGCGGAAAGTCATCTCGCGGAGCGAGATGACTACGCTAAATTGACCTACCACCCATCGGCCGAAAGTGCTCCCCGGGCTTAGCGCCGCGGACTGCAAAATTGCACGGCCGGCGGGTAAGTCAAAATCTGACAAAAAACCAAAAACCTGGTAAAAAATCGCGTGACTTTTAGTCATTCCGATGTTAGGCTAAGCGCGAGATGGCGGAAATCCGACGCATCGGGGCAGGCTGCGATCTGGATGGTTGTTTTCCTTGTGTTTTCTCTTGAGGGAGAGGGTGACCTTATGAAACGTGGCGCAATGGCGGGGATGGTAGTGACCCTGATGATGGTTGGCTTGCTGAGCGATTTGGCGCAAGCAGTCGCCCCAGTGGGAAATGTTAAGTGGGTGGGCTCCGCGAGCGATGTCTGGACTGCTGCGAACGCATGGCAGAACACGACCACGAGCACGACGGGCGATGCGTCGACGATCTTCGGACAGTCGAACGGCTCCGACGGCTTCAATA
>JAKEIB010000280.1 GCA_022614705.1 Planctomycetota bacterium
CATCAGCACCATCAGCGACGCGATCGCCACTTACCTCACCACCGGACAACTACCTCCATTACCAACCTAAACCGCTACAGACGGCTAAACTGTTACCAAAATGTAAATTGCAAATTTTCAATTGCGGATTCCCCAATTTTCAATTTGCATTTTGCAATTTGCAATTTGCAATCTGTCGGTCGGCCAGATTTACGATGAGCGATCCTTCCTCTCCGCCGACATCGTCCGATCCCGCCTCCGCCGGTCGTTACGTCGTCATCGCTCGCCGCTATCGCCCGCAGGCGTTCGATGAACTGGTGGGCCAGGAGCACGTCGCCCGGGCACTGCAGCAGGCCATCACCAGCGATCGCGTCGGGCACGCCTATCTTTTCACGGGCGCTCGCGGAGTCGGCAAAACGTCCGCGGCCCGCATCCTGGCCAAAGCGCTCAATTGCGTGCATGGCCCGACGCCAACGCCTTGCAATGAATGCGACGTCTGCCTCCGCGTGGCCTCGGGCGACGACGTCGACGTGCTCGAAATCGACGGTGCCAGCAACCGCGGCATCGATGAAATTCGCCAACTCCGCCAGAACGTCGCCGTTCGGCCTAGCCGCGTGCGATTCAAGATCTACATCATCGACGAAGTCCACATGCTCACCAAGGAGGCCTTCAACGCCCTTTTGAAAACGCTTGAAGAGCCGCCCGAGCACGTGAAGTTCATCTTCGCCACGACCGAGCCGCAGAAGATTCCCATCACGATTCTCTCGCGATGCCAGCGGTTCGATTTCGCGGGGATTAGCTCAAGCGCCATCCAATCGCGGCTCGCGCAGATCGCCGCCGCCGAGGGCGTCGACGTCGAACACGAGGCGTTGCAAATCCTCGCCAGCCGCGCGGCCGGCTCAATGCGCGACAGCCAGTCGCTGTTGGAGCAACTGCTGGCCATTGGCCGCGATCGAATTACCGCAGCGGACGTCAACCAACTACTCGGCATCGCGCCCGCCGAACGACTCAGTGGCCTCGTGCAGCATCTGGTAGCACGGGACGCGGCCGCCGCCCTCGCCGAACTCGATGCGACCGTCCAAAGCGGCGTCGAAGTCGGCCTCTTGCTGGACCAGCTCGTCGGCTACTTTCGCGATACGATGGCCGCCGCCGTCGGCTGTTCGCCCGACCAGCTCCTGTATGCCCTGCCTTCGCAGGCCGACGAAGTGGCCCAAGCTGCAAATCGACTCGGCCTTGCGACGATCCTGGCCATCGGCCAAATCCTCGATCACACGGCCGCCCGCATGCGTGTCAGCATGCACGGCCGCACGCTCGTCGAAATGGCCATCGTGCGAATTTGTCAGCTCAATGAACTCGACGACCTGGCGGCGCTCATCGCGGAGCTCCGCGGAGCTGCTGAATCAAGACCGCAGGTCGGCATACAACGGGGGCTTGGGGCCGAGCAACAGCGAGTCTCTAGCTCGCCGCGAACGGACGCCGACCCGCCACCCGCGCCCGCAAAAAAAAACGCTGAAGTCGCCAGCGACTTAGCGACGAGTGCCACCAGCCTCGTCGGCGCATTGCGGCAGATCGACGAGAGTCGCACGAACTCATCGACCGAGCCCGGGGCGCCTCGCGAAGTTGCAGCACCGGCCGCGCGTCGCAACGATCCGCCGCATGCGCCCCACCCGTCGCCGGCCGAACCGGCCGGAGAGCCTGATATCGCCGCGCCCGCTGCCGACTCCGTCCTGGCCCAATTCCAGCGGGCAATGGCCGAAGGCGTTTCACCCCGCCCAGCCGCCGCCCCGCCGCGCCCCTCGCGACGCGAACAAACGGCCAAGGCCGCCGAACACCCATTCATCCGCCGTGCCATGGAACTGTTCGACGTATCACCGGACAAACTTCGATACACGCCTCCCGAAGGCGACGCACAATAGATTCACCACCGAGGACTTGGCGCGGCTACACCGCGCCAAGTCCTCCGTGGTGAGTTAACAACGTTTCTCGAAAGGACGACCGTGCTCAAAGGTCTCGCCAATCTCGGCTCATTCATGAAACAGGCCCAGGAAATGGGCGGCCGCATGCAGGCCATGCAGGACGAGCTTCGCGCCAAGCGGGCCACCGGCGCCGCGGGCGGCGGTCTCGTTGAAGTCGACGTCAACGGCCTGGCCGAGGTGCTGGCCGTGCGGATCGATCCGACCCTCGTCGAGAAGAAAGATCGCGAGATGATCGAGGATTTGCTGCCCGCCGCGTTCAACGCGGCCCAGCAGAAGGCCCGGCAGATGCACGCCGAGGCCATGCAGACAATCGCCGGTGGCCTGCCGCTCGGCGGACTCCAGGACGCTCTTTCGCAATTGTCAAGCGGCGGTAGCGAAAGCGGCGACAATCCAAGTTGACTCGCCGCGTCAGCCGCAAGTCCAATTCCTCGCCCCGCGATAGCTGAACCGCGCCACCCCTCGTGAATTGCCGGCCGCGGTGCAAATGTCACGCGAATTGTCGGCCCGTTTTTGAAGCTAGAATTGCAGTGCCGATTTGACCTGCTTCACCGGTCAACGGTATGCTAAATACCGTTGGGTCGAATCGGGTGGCACGCCCTGAGTCTTCGCAGGGCGCGGTGGTTTGCGACCTCGTGAAACCACGCCCATCGCAAAGCCTCTGGGCGTGCCACTCCGGCTAGCTCCACCTGAAACAAATCAACTTCATTCGGCGCACGAGCGCGATTCGAGCTCTTCGATGCGGCTATCACTCGGCCAACAAATGCAGCTGGCTCAGAAGCAGGTGCTTGCACCGCGCATGATCCAGTCGATGGAGATTTTGCAATTGCCGCTCATGGCCTTGCAGGAACGCATCGAACAGGAAATGGAAGACAACCCAGTGCTCGACCAGGTCGAGGTCGATGAGAACGAACCGGAGCGGAGCGCCGATGACGACGACTTGGCTTCCCCGAGTAGCGTCGCCGACACCGAGCGCGAATTAGTTGTCAAAGATGATCGAAATAACGAGGACGACTTCGAGCGGCTGCTCAACATGGCCGAGAACCTGCCGGACGACTACGAGGAGCGTAGCCGGCCGTCGCTCAATCGCATTGAGCAGGAAAGCGACCGCCGTCACGACGCGATGGCCAACATGCTGGCCCGGCCCGAATCGCTCGTCGATTATCTGGCCCATCAGCTCAGCTGGTTCGAATTGGACGATGCAGTTCGCCGCATGGCCGAGCGAATCATCTACAGCCTCGACACCAACGGCTACCTGAATAGCCCGCTAGAAGAGCTGCTGCCGCCGCTCGCCCCGGAACTCAATGGCGACGTGCAATCGCACCGCGCGAAGCAAGTGGAGGTTGCCGAGGACGCGCTCCGCGTCGTGCAGCGGCTCGATCCGCCGGGCTGTGGCGCTCGCACGCTTAAGGAATGCTTGATGCTGCAGCTCATCCCGGGCATGCCGTACTACGACGAGCTCCGCGCGCTCATCACCAATCACCTCGAAGACCTCGAGAACAATCGGCTGCCGCAGATTGCCAAGAAGACCGGCATGACGATCGAGAAGATTCAAGAAGTCTGGCACGAGCTGCGCAAGCTCAAGCCCAAGCCGGGCTCCGACTTTAGCGAAACGACCGCGCCGAGCGTCACGCCCGACGTATTCGTCGATCGCAACGAAGCCGGCAAATACGAAGTGCGGCTCGAAGACGGCCAGCTACCATCGCTCTATATCAGCCCCTACTACCGCAAACTGCTCCGCGACGAAGGCACCAACGCCGAAACCCGCGAGTACATCAAGCGTAAGATCAACTCGGCCCAGTGGCTCATCGAATCGATCGAGCAGCGCCGCAGCACACTCACCCGCGTTTCTCAGGCGATCGTCGACCATCAGACGAAATTTCTCGACGACGGGCCCGACCACATCGAGCCGCTGAAAATGCAGCAAATCGCCGACAAGGTCGGCGTTCACGTTACCACGGTGAGTCGGGCGGTCGACGACAAGTGGATTCAAACGCCCCGCGGTATCTTCCCGCTGAAACGGTTCTTTGTCGGCGGCACCACCAGCGCCGACGGCGAGGAAGTCGCCTGGGACCGCGTGCGCATCAAGCTCCAGGAAATCATCGACAACGAGGACAAGACCAAGCCGCTATCCGACGACGCCATTGTCGAAGAGCTCGGCAAGGCCGGCATCACGGTCGCTCGCCGCACCGTCACCAAATATCGCAAAGCGATGAACATCCCCAGCTCCCGCGGCCGCCGCGACTGGACCAAGGGCGAGAAGTAATTTCCATGACTCAGTTATTGCAGCAAGCCATCGCTGAACTGCACAAACTTCCTGAGTCCGATCAGGATGCAATCGCGTCGTTGATTCTCGCGGAACTCGCCGACGAACATCGCTGGTCAACCGCCTTCGAGAATTCCCAGGAACAGCTTTCGCGCATGGCTGACAAAGTGCGCGAAGACATCCGCGCTAGACGCGTGCGCGACATGGGTATTGACGAGCTTTGAAATCCAAAGTAATGGAAGACTTTGTCGCCCGGTTTGCTCGGCTGCCCGCTTCTATTAAGGCGCAGGCTCGCAAAAACTATCGCATATGGCGAACAAACTCCGCTCATCCTGGATTGCACTTTAAGCGAATTCACGGACATGAGGAGATGTACTCGGTTCGCGTCGGTTTAGGCTGGCGGGCGGTAGGACTTCTCGAAGGGGATACGATCTACTGGTTTTGGGTCGGATCGCATGCGGAGTACGATAAGTTGCTACAGCAGTTGTAGATGATTTGATTCGGCGATATCCCCGCTACATCCTCCCTACGCTTCCAAGCCGCGGATAGCGAAATCGTACAATTCCGCGACCTGCCGCGGCGATTTCTCAGCCATACGAGTGAACCGCGCCACAAGCGCGTCGACATCCTCAACTGCATCCGACGTCAGCAACCGGCACTTGTGCTCCAGCAGCAAATTGAGCTGCTCTGCATTTGCGCGGGCATGACCCTGCGGATACATCACGAGGCCGCTGCTGAGCGGGCCCAACCTGGCGTGTCCCAATTCGACGGTCGTGGGAATCCCGTCAGGATACTTCTGGTCGAACTCCGGCCCGCCGTGGCGGAAGTCGATCTGCCGCATCAGACGCCGCGTGAGCGGGTGAAACAGCGCGGATTCGTCTTCGGCGTAGTCGGCCGGCGTGAGCATCAGTCGCCGCCAGCCGTCTTTGCTGTCCCAGCCGGCTCGCCGCGCTTCGTACGCCCTTCGCAGCAGTGTGGCCACGATGTACAGCATCGAGTGGTCCGCGCTCTGGCGAGTCTGAGGGTCGCGCTTCGCCGGGTCGCCGATAATGCTGAACGCTGGCTCGTAGATCATAATCCGCATGTCGAGCAGCTCATCGGCATCGTCAAGCAACCGTGGATCCGCGGCCACCAAATCGATGACTCCCTGAATCGCCCCGGCCGATTGATGCTCGTACAAACCCAGTTTGAAATGCATGCCCATGACGGCAAAGTCGTCGCCAGTCGTCGCCAGCGACAAATCGAATGGGCTGGCGTCGTCCTGACCCGGGCGCTCAAAAATGCAGAAAATCGCCTGCGGATTGCGAATCACGTCCGCCGGGCCTACGAATCCGTGCATTGCCCGCCGCATGCTCACCACGGCCGCTTCGGCACTGATTGCCGCTGACGCGCCTTTCGAATCCGAAAGCTGATGCCCATGGCGAATCGCACGGAACGGAATATAGTGAGCGACCACCAGACCAATCGCCGACTCGATCTGGTCGACGGTCGCGCCGAGCACGGCACCGTACACGGCCGCCGACGCGATTGCGCCATGTACCACGTGGTCGATCTTGTGCCGATTGAGCGCGAACACCTCGGCCAGCCGGCCGCGGATTTCGTCGAGCGTCGCCATGGCCACGAGCGTTTGCCGGCCGTTCATGCCGGCCAGCTGCGCGGCCGCCACGGCGACAGGATAGAAATCGTTGTGCCCGAATTCGCCGGCGGTTGCGCCGCGCGCCGGGTTGTAGCCAAAGTTCGTGCCGTTGGCATCCCACTCGCGCACGGCCGATGAGCATGCCAATACCGCCTTTTCCGGCGCCACGCGCACGCCGCTGCCGAACATCGGTACGCCGTCGACCATGTCGCCGGTTGCATATTCCAATGCCTCACGCCGCAAAACGGTCGGCGCGTTCGCCCCGGCCGCGATCGCGCTCACGCCGCACGCGATGCTATCCAAGTGAAACTGCTCAACCTTGTTGAGAACCGCGTCGGACGGCCCCGCATGTCGGCCCTGGATCATGTCCAGCGCGTACTCTGCGATCCCGCGTGCCTGATTCGTATCGCGCGGCAGCGTAACAAAACTGTTCATAAAGTAGTAGGCACACTCCGTGTGCCGTAACTGAACTGGAATAAGCAAAATCAATTTCTTCAGCGCCGCTCACGAATTCGGCATGCTAACGTATGCAACGCCATCGGTGGCGCCGCTACGGCACACCGACCCGGCACCCGGAAAAAAACGGCTGCCGGGTGCCCGGTGCCTGCTACAATGCCGGATTATCGCCGACGCAAATCTGCGGTCAACTGCCGTGATTACTCAGGAATCAAACTTCGAAGCACAGCCGCAGGCCCTCGCCGGCTTGCTCGCCGGAATCGGACTGTCGTTCACGCCCGAACAGGTCGAGCAACTCGACCATTACCGGCGCTTGCTTTGGTCCTGGAACGAGCGGATGAACCTCACTCGTCACACGACGCTGGTAAAATTCGTCAACCGGGATGTATTCGACAGCCACCAATTCAGCCTATTGCTGGAGCGCGGCGCACGCGTGCTCGACGTCGGCACCGGCGGCGGCGTGCCGGGCGTTGTGCTGGCGATTCTGCGGCCCGACCTGTCCGTTAGCCTTTGCGAATCGACTCAGAAGAAAGCTCGCGCTGTCGAGGCGATCGTCGGCGAACTGGAGATACCCGTGCCTGTGTTCGCGACGCGCGCCGAAGAAGTGCTGCAAGTCAGCACATTCGATACGCTCGTCGCCCGCGCGCTTGCCCCACTTTCCAAAATCCTCACCTGGCTCACGCCGCACTGGGACGCATTCGACCGGCTCTTAATCGTGAAAGGTCCCGCGTGGGTCGAGGAACGGGCCGACGCCCGTCACCGCGGCTTGCTGCACGGCCTGGAACTTCGCAAGGCGGCCACCTACGAAACACCCGGCACCGGCGCTGAAAGCATTCTCCTCAGCATTCAGCGGTCCACTGGCTAACGCCGCGGGAAAGGCGTACACTAGGGATTCGATTCAACTTCCCATCGACGACAATTCGTGCGTCGAGTTCATTCCACAAATCAACGTAAGGGGACTCTAATCGTGGCCGACGAAGACAGAACCGATGGCGAACAGCCCAATCCAGCCACTCAGGAACAGTTGCAGCGCGCTGCCCGCGTGGAAGTGAACGACAAGAACGCGGTGTGCTTGTACGCCAATTTTTGCCGCGTCACGGGCACGCCCGAGGAGCTGATCCTCGACTTCGGCCTCAACGCCCAGCCCTTCGGAGTGCCGACCGAGCCGGTCGAAGTCAAGCAGCGCATCGTGACCAACTACTTCACGGCTAAGCGTATGCTGCAAGCGCTGCACATGTCCGTCCAGCGCCACGAGCAGGCCTTCGGCGTGCTGGAGACCGACGTGCAAAAGCGCGTCGTAGGCGGACGCGGACGGCCGCAAGCGAGTTGATTCGCGCGTGCGATTACAAATGCGCTCCGCCGACCCGCCGCGGCGGGTGCCCGGTCGCGGCTAATCGTTTAGCCGCGACGCGAAGCGGAGCGCGTTTGCGGAGTCTCACAATATCCAGCGCTGAATATCCAGCCCGATCACGAACAGCATCAGGCTGATGATAAACACAAACCCGGCCATGTGCATCGCCAGCACAAACCGCTCGTTGGCCGGTCGGCCGCGGATGCCCTCGTACGCCAGAAACACCATGTGACCGCCGTCGAGCAGCGGAATTGGCAGGAAGTTGATCACGGCCAGGTTCGCGCTGAGCATCGTGAGGAAAATCAAGAGCGACGACAAGCCTTGCGACGCCGCGTCGCCCGCCGCCACGGCAATGGTGCCCGGCCCGCCCAGCATCTTGAACGGCACCTGCCGCCCCAACTTCTGCAAGAAGCGAAACACCATCGTCAGCGATTCGATGGTTTCTTCCCATCCGTAGCGCACGGCCTGGGAAAATGTCGCCGCCTTGCGGACGCGAAAGATTGGCTCGAACACCAGCCCGCGCCGCGCAATGAAAATCCTGTCGGCCGGCTGCGGTTCAAGCTGCACCGTGCGGGGTTCCTTGCTCTCGCCGCGCAGAAAGCGCAGCTCAACCCGCGTACCTTGGGGCTTGAATTGCACGGCATCCACCAGCCACGGCCAATTCGGATGGTTAGGTCCAAGCTCGACGTCCACCGGAGGATCGGGTGTCTTCCCCTTCTTGTCGACTGGAAAGATGATTCTCGCACCGATCACGCGATCACCCGCCGCGATCTCGGTCGACGCCGCCGGGCCTGAAGGCGCCACCGCTTGGACCACGTTCTCGATTCTGTACGCGATGCCGACCGCATCGGCCGCCACGGGCGCGCCGATCGGCGTCTCCGAGTGAATCGCAATCGGCACGACCGGTTTTATGCGGAACGAAAGCTCTTCGCGATCGGTTTCCCCGCTGGCCTTGCGCAACACTTTGAATTCGACTTCACGCCCTTCCCTCGCGGCTCTCTGCAAGTATTCGGGCAACGTCAGCGGGTCGATCCAAGTGGCCGCGTCCGCCGCGGCGGACGCGCCTTGCGAGTCTCGGAGAGACTCGCCCACTAGCGCAATCGGCTTGCCGTCCACTTGCGTAATCAAATCACCCTTCTTCATTTCCGCCTTGTCCGCCGGCGAATCGTTTTGCACCGCCGTGATCGGACCCATTTCCATCACTAAACCAAACTCGCACAGCGGCTGCGGCTGCACTTCGAACGTCAGCAGCTCTGTTTTCTCGGCTTTGCCATCCGGGCCCATGACAACGTTGCCATCTGCATCTTTCAGCGGTCGCCGCACGCCTATTTCCAGCGGCTTGTCCGCCGACTTTGCCAACTCGGCCACGTACTGCCGAAAGTTTTCGACCGGTACGCTGTTGACGCTCGCAACCGTATCGCCGCCTCGAAATTTGGCCTCATCCTTTTTGATTGAATCTTCGGCCGGAGAAACGAGCCGGGCACTTGCAGCCACTGAGTCCTCATCGACCGGCTCAGTGTCCCGCAATTCGAGCGATTGCGCCACACCGACGCCGACCGTCGCCAGCTCGCCCGCTTCCTGCGTCGGCGTAAGCGTCATGGGAACCGTTTTGCCGTCTGCCGCGCGGCGTATTTGGCACGGTATTCCGCTCTCCAGATCGGCGAGCGTCACACCGCCCCGGAGTTGAAGAAACGTCGGGTCCACGCGATCGCCCAATCGCACGATTTCATCACCCGGCTCGAGTCCCAGCTTCCAGGCCGGTGAACCGGGCATTGTTTCCGTCACGATGCACGGCAAATACTTCACGCCCATCCCGTAGGCGATCACGGCGAAAATGAACGCAAAAATGACGTTCATGATCACGCCGGCCGAGATGATCGCCATGCGCTGCGGCACGCTTTTGGCCAGGTAGCTGCGGCGATCGACGTAGTACGTTTCGCCATTCGGGCCAGTAATGGGAACTGCGTCGAGGCTGGCCGCATCAATCTGCGACTTCTGCATCTGTTCGGCGATGTGCGACGGATCATCGTCCTGGCCGAACATCTTCACGTACCCGCCCAGTGGCAAGATGCCGATGCCGTACAGCGTCTCACCCCACCGCCGGCTCAGCTTGTAGCCGCCGATGTCGAAGCCGATCATGAACTTCTCGACCTTCACGCCGCAGGCCTTGGCCATCAAAAAGTGGCCCAGTTCGTGCACGAAGACTACGGCCCCTAGCGCGACCGCAACTTTTACGATTACGTCGATCCACCAAATGAGTGAATCGAACGATACAGCTAATAATAAATCAGTTAACATTTTGAAGATCGAGTCTTACAACGCCCTGAAAGGGCGCGATGTGAAAGCCCAGGGCGCAGCCCTGGGTGCGTTTGCGTAATGAAATCAAAGCCCTGCAAGGGCGATATACCCCGTCCCAGTCGGTATCGCACTCTTTCAGAGCTTCGTTATGATCCAATTAACTTTCCCAGGGCTGCGCCCTGGGCTATCACATGTGGCCCTTTCAGGGCCGCCTGCTCGCTTACGCACCACCCATATTGTCACGCACAAACCCAGCGAGTCACTTCCTGGCGGGCCCAGTGGTCCAGTTCTTCGAGCTGCTCGAGCGTCGGATTCGGCTCGAAATGGTGCGATTCCAGTACGCTGCGGCAGGCCGGAACGATCTCAGTAAAATGTAGCTCGCCGTCTAAAAACGCTTCCACGGCCGCTTCGTTGGCCGCGTTGAGCACGGCGCCGCTCGTGCCGCCGGAACGGGCGCATTCATACCCAAGCTCCAAAGCGGGACAGCGTTCCGCGTCTGCCGGTTCAAATTCCAGCCGCCAGCGGCGCGACCAGTCCAACCGCTCCGAGATCCCGGCGCGCCGCAGAGGATACTCGAGCGCGTACTGAATCGGCAGCTTCATGTCGGGCGGACCCAGCTGTGCCACAACCGAGCCATCCACAAACTCCACAAACGAGTGCACGATCGACTGCGGATGAATCACGACATCAATCTGCTCGGCCGCCAGACCGAAAAGCCAACGCGATTCGATGATCTCCAGGGCCTTATTCATCATCGTGGCCGAGTCAATCGTGATCTTCGGGCCCATGTCCCAGGTGGGATGCGCGAGCGCTTCGTCAACCGTCACCTGCTTCAGTTGATCGACCGACAATTCGCGAAACGGCCCGCCGCTGGCGGTGAGGACGATCCGTCGCACTTCTTCCGGTCGCCCGGCCTGCATCGCTTGAAAAATCGCACTGTGTTCGCTATCCACGGGCAGCATTCGCGCGCCGCGCTCGGCGGCCAGCCGCGTCATCAATCCGCCCGCCATGACCAAAGTTTCTTTGTTCGCCAGGGCGACGGTTTTCTTGGCCTCCAGCGCCGCCCAAGTGCTCCGCAACCCGGCGCTGCCGACAATTGCGCCCAACACGACGTCCACCTCGTCCGCACCGGCCACTTGGACGAGTGCACCGGCCCCGACCAGCAATTGCGTTTCCGCGGGCAGCGACGACCAATCGAAACGATGCGCCTGTGTCTCATCGGTCGCCACGATCCAACGTGGTCGAAAGTGCCGCGCCTGCTCCAGCAACCGACCAAGTTTCCCATGGGCCGAGAGTGCGACGGCCCGCAGCCGTCCGCCGCTAGCGTCGATCACGTCCAACGCACTCGTGCCGATGCTCCCGGTTGAGCCCAAGACGGCAACGTTCTTCGTGACAGCTGACATTCGGCCTGGTGATTCGGTGTGGTAGGCGCCCGCGACTCACCGGCGTCCTGTTAGGACCGCGGCTTGCGTACCTGTTAGCCGCGACCCAACGGGTCGCCGGCCGGTGGCAGAGCAACTAAGCCCGGTGGGCCGGATATCACCCTCGCATCAATCGTGCCGCCTGCAACGGCCAGATACACTCGACGAGGAAAAATATTCTTGCGGCCCGACGTATGTTTGAAATGGCAGTCGGCACACGATGCCGTTTAGCGTCGCAATGAAGCTGGATCGCGTAAATCGCGGCGAACAGACCATTCTAGGGAGGGCCGCCGCCGGCAGCAAGCCGAGCAAAATCGGCCCGCCACGTCCACGTCCCTCGCCCCGACGCGGTTCGTTGTTTTTTTTGGCCTCTCTACATACGATAAACTTGCCGGAAAAAGGTGAGTGCGTGGGTAAGGGCAGCGATTAAGTCCGAGTTCGGAGTCCCGGAGGGACGTCTCGAAAATAGCCCAGCAATTCATTGCTGGGTTTCGATAGCGAATAGAAATGAAGTCCCGGAGGGACGACAGAGAGCGACGTTCGGTCGTCCCTACGGGACGCTGAGAGAATTGGCCTGCATTATCCCCAGCAGTAGAACTGCTGGGCTATTGTCATTCGGTCCCTACGGGACCATACAAACCAATAATTGAGCATGTACGTGCTATTCACTTACTTACCGTCATTAATCGCTTCTTAAACGCGACTCGGCCATTCGACTCCATGGATAAAGACCACCCACCACAATCTCCGAACGACAAGCCGTCCGATAAAAAGCCCGCGCCGCAGGGCGGCAATCTGGTGTGGTACATGCTCGGCCTGGGCGTGCTGGTGCTCCTCATGGTGACCATGCTCACGGGCAGCAGTGAGCCGGACATCGGCTGGAGCGACTTGCTCGCCTTAGTGGAAGCCAGCGATCCACAGGATAAAAACGCCCCCGGTTACATCGAAATCACGGAAAAGTCCGGCGGCGGCAAGGTACGCATCGCCGATTTGTCCGATATCGAGGTCGGCAACAGCGTCGTGACGGCGAAAGTCACGCGTCGAGCGCTTAATCCGGCCGCTGCCGACGGCAACGCAAAGGGCGGGTCATCTTCCAAGGGCGACTCGAAAAACGATAAAGTCTCGATCAGCGTGAATCGCCTTTCGGAAGAACAGCAACTAGAACCCCTGCTAATCAAAAACCATATCCCTTATTCCATTAAGGGACCGCCGAGTGCGCTCGTTAGCTATGTGCCGCTGCTCTTGATGACCGGCCTGTTGGTCATGCTGTTCATCTTCATGATCCGCCGCATGGGCGGCGCCGGCTCGCCGATGGCCTTCGGCCGCAGCCGCGGAAAACTTTTTGCGCAAGAAGACATCGAGATCAGTTTCGAAGACGTGGCCGGTATTGACGAAGCCGTCGATGAGCTTCGCGAAGTGGTCGAGTTTCTGAAGACGCCCGAGAAGTACCAAATGCTGGGCGGACGCATCCCGAAGGGCGTGCTTCTGGTGGGCCCACCTGGAACTGGCAAAACGCTGCTCGCCAAAGCCGTGGCCGGCGAGGCGGGCGTGCCGTTCTTCAGCCTCAGTGGCTCCGACTTCGTCGAAATGTTCGTCGGCGTCGGCGCGGCTCGCGTCCGCGACATGTTTCAACAGGCCGAGCAAAAGGCGCCGTGCATCATCTTCATCGATGAGCTCGACGCGCTCGGCAAAACACGCGGCAGCGGCAACATCGGCGGCCACGACGAACGCGAGCAAACGCTCAACGCCCTGCTCGTGGAA
Organism: Planctomycetota bacterium; assembly: GCA_022614705.1. GTDB lineage: Bacteria > Planctomycetota > Planctomycetia > Pirellulales > Lacipirellulaceae > JABDGM01. The sequence continues at coordinate 13,142 of JAKEIB010000280.1, forward strand.
ATGGACGGCTTCAACAGCAACAGCGGCGTCATCGTGATGGGCGCCACGAACCGCCCCGAAACGCTCGACGCCGCCTTGCTCCGCCCCGGTCGATTCGACCGCCACGTTCTCGTGGATCGGCCCGACGTCGCCGGACGCCAGGAAATCATCGAAGTCCACCTGCAAAACATCAAGGTCGATGCCGACGTCGACGTCAAAGCGCTGGCCGCGATCACCAGCGGGTTCGTCGGCGCCGACCTCGCCAACATGGTGAACGAAGCGGCCCTCTTGGCCGCCCGCAAGGGCCGCAAGCTGGTCACCATGGCCGACTTCAACGAAGCCGTCGAGCGCTCCAGCGCCGGCCTCGAGAAGAAAAGCCGCATCATGCAGGAGGACGAAAAGCTCCGCGTTGCCTATCACGAAGCGGGCCACGCCCTCGTCGCCTCCTCGCTCCCCAACACCGATCCGGTGCACAAAGTCTCGATCATTCCACGCGGCCTCGCCGCGCTCGGCTACACAATGCAGCGCCCCGAGCAGGACCGCTTCCTGATGACGCAGAGCGAGCTGGAAAGCCGCATCCAGGTGCTGCTCGGCGGCACCGTGGCCGAAGAACTCATTTTCAGCGACATCTCCAGCGGTGCGCAGAACGACCTGGAGCGTGCCACCGAAATCGCCCGCAGCATGGTCATGGACTTCGGCATGAGCAAACTCGGCCGCATCAACTTCCGCGATTCCAACCGCAACCCGTTCCTCGTGAGCGCATTGGAAATACCCCGTTCGCAACATCACAGCGAACAAACGGCCCGCGAGATCGATCAGGAAGTCAAACGCATCCTCGACGAAGGCCTCAACCGCACGCGGCACATCCTCGAAACCCGCCGCGCCGCGCTGGAAGCCGTCAGCCAGCAGCTCATCAAGCAAGAGGTCATCGACTCAACCGAACTCAAGCAGCTCATTGAATCCAATTCGCCGAGTCCGATGATCGTCCCCGGCACCGACTTCGATGGCAAACGCCGCACCAGCGCCGCCCCCGCCAAACCGGCCCTCGACATCGACGCCTCGGACATGGAAAAGGCGGAAGGGTGATAGTATAGTAGCCCATCGGAGAGCGCGATATGGCAACTGCCGCCCAGACGACTGACGTAGCGCCTGACAAGATTTCTTGCATTCAGCCGGGACGGCGTCTCTTCACCGCTGCTGATCTGGCGGCGATGCCGGAAAACCTTCCCACCGGATCAGTTTCATTTGAACTTCATCACGGGAGACTGATACCTATGTCACCGCCCGCTGAGCGGCACGGGAATTTGCAAGTTCGTATTGGGGGAGCACTGTGGGCTCAAGGCGAGGTCAAAGGACATGGAAAAGCTTACACGGAAGTCGGAATGATACTACAGCGTAATCCTGACCATATCCGCGGACCTGACGCGGCGTTCATTACGGCCCATTCACTGCCCCCGCGTGTTTCGCCGGAAGGCTTTCTGGAAACAATTCCTGACTTGGTCGTGGAGATTCGCAGCAAGAATGATACGACCGCTGAAATCGCCGAGAAAGTCGACGACTACCTGCAAGGCGGCACAAAACTCGTTTGGGTTCTTGATCCCACTCCCGCGACGGTCACTGAGTACCGTCCAAACTCGCAGCCAAAGACCTATCGCCAGACCGACACGCTCGCTTGCGACGACATCATTCCGGGTTTTCGATTGCCTCTGGCCGAGCTCTTTCAAGATTAGCCGCGGTACCGTGTCGTGGTCTCCCGGCGTCCATCGCCTCTCGAGCATCAGGCTGTTGCCTGAAGCAACGCTTCCACCGCCGCGCGATCCGCGCCCGGCACTTTCATCGCCATGCGGCCGCTCTTCTGAAATTCTGCGACGATGACGTCGCGATAACAAGCGTCCCAGTACCACCGACGGCAGTCGCTCCACGGTGCGAATTTGTGCCGCACGACAATCCCCTGGTCGCACACGCGCACTTTCCGATGCCACCAGAAGTACGTGATTCCGATGGCAGTGATCACCACTGCCACGTATGGCTCGTCGCAAAAAATCTGACACATTGACTCGTTGAGAATCCCTTAAATTCAGGTGTTTGCGAGCTTCTTGATGTGGCAGATTTATTCGGACG
>JAKEIB010000281.1 GCA_022614705.1 Planctomycetota bacterium
AAAAGACCGACGACTTTGCCCGGCCGCAACCCAAATCCAGCACACGCATGCCCGGCCGCAATTCCAATCGTTCGCACAAGAACTCCGTCTGCCACAGCGCGTTGCCGCCAAAGCCGTTCTCGGAAATCCACGCCGGCGAATAACGTTGAGTCCGCGGGAAGCGGCGCGCTAGCTCCTGGTCGTCCATATTGGTGGTCTCTAAGGTTTATGATTTGAGGGCTCCAGTTTGCGGCGAAAGTCCGGCCCGGCGGCCGGCGCTAACATGACGGTTCGCCTCAGCAAAGGTTCACATCTCACTCCTCGCTCCTCACCCCTCAGCTCCCGCGTTTCCTCTTCATTTGGCCATGGATCCCAGCGCTCGTCGAACGCCATCCACAGTGCCCGCGCATATCGAAAGAACCACAAGGCGAACACGGCGGCGAACAGGCTTAGTAAAACAAGCCGCTGGCCATCGGTCAGCACGTCGCCAAAGAACATGGCAAAATAGAACACGATCACGAGCATCGCTGTGACGCCGTAGTTGAAATAGATCGAGCCGAGCAAATAGCCAGGACCTCGATTGAACCGCCGACCGCATGCGCCACACACGTCGTGCATCGCGAACCATCCGCGAAAAATCGGCGCATTCCCGCAAGCTGGGCACCGTAGCCAGAGTGCTCGCCACCAAAGCACCACGACCGGTGTCGAGCGGTCGGGCGCACGGGTGCGTTCGTCGACTTGCGACGGAGGTGGTTCCATAAGTCGATCATCGTATCGCGCTGTCGTTGTCGCTGCCATCGCCGCGGTCTTGTCGGAAGCCAACTGTAGTGCTAACGTGCTGAGCATGTACAGCATCGCGCGCGCCTTACAAATCATCGGTCTTACCATTCCGCCGCTTGCGATCTTCGCGCAGCTTACGGAACGGATTTCGCTCGGCCAAATGCTGGGCTTTCTAGTGGCCGCGATCGCATTTTTCGGCATCGGGTATCTGATGCAGGCTTACTTGGGCGGCGGGCCGAAGTGAACGATCGCAAAATGCCGCGAGCTAGGCCAGTCATGGCCGTTTCCCTATAATGTCCACAGGGAATTCGCCTCGCCTTTTCCGCACGCCGCCCCCTCATGCACGTGCCCACCGCCACCCGCCAACCTCTCCGCTTGCGGCTTAGCGCGCTGGCCCTCACGTTACTTGTTCTCTTCCTCGTTGCACGAGCTAAGGCATTTCAATTCGGCTTTGGCGGTCCCTCGCAGCCCGAGCTAACGCCGCCCCAAGCGGACGTAGTTTCCGGTCCCACGGCCGCACGGCTCGAGCAGGCAAAAGCCCTCGCTGCCGACAAGAACTGGAACGAGGCGGTCGACGCATATCGCGAGCTTGCGGACGACGACTCCGGACGTGTCGTGCCGCTCGATGACAACCGTTACGTCAGTCTGCGGACGTATTGCCAGCTCCAGTTGGCCCAACTGCCGGCCGAAGGATTGGCCGCCTATCGGCGCACGGCCGACCCGCTCGCCCAGCGATGGTATCGCGAAGGCGCTGCCGAGCGCGACGAGCCGAAACTTCGCCGCGTTGTCGACGAAATGTTTTGCAGCAGCTGGGGCGATGATGCACTACTGGCGCTCGGCGAGATTGCACTTGAAAAAGCCGATGTCGGCGCTGCCCGTGGCGCCTGGGAGCAAATCAGCCCACTACTCCGCGATCCCAATGGCCTGCCGCTGTGGCTCGCGCTCCGCGATATCGATGTGAAAACCCACTGGCCGGAAATTGAAAAACATTGGCTCGAACGCGCCCAACCGCCGCAATGGCTTGCCTACCCGGACACGCAGCTTGACTTGGCCGACGTGCGGGCTCGGCTAATCCTTGCATCAATTCGCGCCGGCGAATTCGAACGAGCGGCACTGGAGTTGGACGTATTTCGTCACATGCATCCAACGTCAGTGGGCCGCTTCGGCGGGCAGGACGGGCCTTATGTTGCGGCTCTCGAACGGCTTCTTTCCACCGCGCGAGAGTGGTCGGCGGAACCGCGCAACGAGGACTGGCCCACGTTCGCCGGCTCGCAATCGCGCTCGAGCGCCGCCCCGCCACTTGGGCCGATCAATGGTCCGGCCTGGGCTCAACCGGTGAAACTGCCGAAGAAACTCAGGATTCCGCGCACCGTGATATCAAGAGGCTTGAACGTTGGCGGCGGACCATTTGGCGGCGGATTGGAAAACGATGCGGAGGAGCAAGAATCCGAGAATGCCGTCCGCGAGTCGGAGCGCCCACTTAGTTGCTTTCCGATCATCGTTGGCCAGTTCGTTATCTTCAACGACGGAATGGAAATACGAGCCGTCGAATTGGCGACAGGCCGGCCCGCGATCACTTCCAATGGCGTCCTACACCGCGAAGAACCTCCAGACATTTCTGAGAATTGGTCACATGACGGCGACGGCGGCACGATTGCCTACGAATCGGCCAACGGCGTGCCTCGTTGCACGCTCACAGCGGTGAAGGACGTAGTCTATGGCCGCGCCGGTCGGTTTGCCACTACCCGACTTGATTCACAGCATGCGTTACCGGGTGATCGCCTCGTCGGTATCGATCTGGCCCGCGACGGCCTGCTCACTTTTCAGACCAAGCCGGCAGATGCCTCCTGGTCATTCGACGGCGCGCCAGTGAGCGACGGCCGTCGGGTATGGGTGGCGATGCGACACAGCGACGTGACGCCCCACGCGTATGTCTCCTGTTTCGACGCGGCAAGCAGCGCACGACTGTGGCGAACATCGATCGGCGCCGCCGACACTCCCGCCTCAGGTAGCGGCGACGAAATCACGCACAACTTGCTGACGCTCGTCGGCGACCGAATTTACTTCAACACCAACCTCGGTCTGATCGCGGCGCTTGACGCAAGCAGCGGCGAAATCGACTGGCTGCATCGATACGATCGAGTGAGCAGCGAGCTGATGCGTGGACTTGCGGGACCACTGCATTTCGACCGCGATCCATCGCCCTGCATGTATCACGATGGGCTCGTGATCGTCGCGCCGTCCGATACGCCAGACGTTTTCGCGCTGGATGCACAAACGGGCGCGCGAGTTTGGATCACCAATCAACTGCCCGACGCGCTGCATTTGCTGGGAGTGGTTCAACAAAGCCTAATCGTTAGCGGAAACCGTCTTTGGTCGCTCGACGTTCGGTCGGGCACAAAGCAATTCGTCTGGCCCGAAAGCGAGCACGCGGGAATCCGCGGCATGGGGCGAGGTCTCATTGGCGGTGATGAAGTCTTCTGGCCGACTCGCGACGCGATCTACGTCATGCATGCCGTCACCGGCGAACGAACACGAACGCCAATCAAACTCAGTTCCATCAGCCAAGGCGGCGCAAACCTCGCCGCCGCCCACGGACGCCTAATCATCGCCGGCTACGACACCCTCACCGCCCTCGGCCCCAACCCCCCCGCAACTTCGAAGCCCGCTCAGCCCCCCGATACCGCCCTACGGACTGGTCGCTTCAGCGACCAGTCGAGATCGGACCAATAACCCAAACGCTTCATCGCCTCCCAACACTACGCAAATCTAACGCCCTACCCATGTCCGAACCCCAAGACCTTCAAGCCGTCGAGCGCCTCAGCGAAGCCTACCGCAGCATCACCGACGAAATCGCCAAGCGCATCGTCGGGCAGCACGAAGTGATCGAGCAGCTTCTCATAGCTCTATTCGCCCGCGGGCATTGCCTGCTCGTCGGCGTGCCCGGCCTTGCCAAAACGATGATGATCCGCACGCTGGCCGACGCGCTCTCGCTCGAGTTCAACCGAATTCAGTTCACGCCCGACCTGATGCCGGCCGACATCACGGGCACCGAAGTGATCCAAGAGGACAAGCGCACCGGCACGCGCGAGTTCCGTTTCCTACCCGGTCCGCTGTTCGCCAATATCGTGCTGGCCGACGAAATCAATCGCACGCCCCCGAAAACTCAAGCTGCGCTGCTCGAGGCCATGCAGGAGCAACAGGTCACCGTCGGCGGCCAGCGACACGTGTTGCCCGATCCGTTCTTTGTGCTTGCCACGCAGAACCCAATCGAGCAGGAGGGCACATATCCGCTGCCGGAAGCCCAGCTCGATCGCTTCCTGTTCATGGTGCTGGTCGACTATCCAAACGAAGCCGAAGAGCTGGAAATCGTCAAGCGCACGACCGCCGACGTTTCCTCGCAACTGACTTCATCCCTTTCGGCCCACGACATCATCGAACTGTCGCGAATTGTTCGGCGTGTGCCGGTTGCCGATCACCTGGCCCGCTATGCGATTCAGTTCGCGCGACAAACGCGAGTCGGCTACGGCGAAGTGCCACAGATGGTTCGCGACTACGTAAGCTGGGGCGCCGGGCCGCGAGCGAGCCAGTATCTGATCCTCGCCGCGAAAGCGCGGGCCGTGCTCCACGGACGCTACTACGTCAGCGGCGACGACATCCGCGCCGTCGCCCCACCCGTGCTCCGCCATCGCATCGTCACCAACTTCAACGCCGAAGCCGAAGGCCTCAAGGCCGACGACATCGTGGAGCACCTGGCGAAGACGATTCCGGTGGCCGAAGACAACGCCGCCTAATTCAATTGCGGATTTCGGATTTGGGGAATCAATTCAATCCGAAATCCGCAATCCGAAATCGAAGCAATGCCCCGCACCGCCCCCAACATTAGCCCGCTGCTCGACTCACAAACGCTCGCCCGGCTCGAGGGTCTGGAGCTGCGCGCCCGGCGGATCGTCGAGGGATACGTCGCCGGCCTACATCGCAGCCCATACCAGGGCTTTTCTAATGAATTTGCCGAACATCGTGAGTACGCGCCCGGCGACGATCTGCGGTACGTCGATTGGAAAGTCTTCGGCAAATCCGACCGCTTCTACCTCAAGCAATTCGAGGAGGAAACGAATCTCATTTGCTATCTGCTGCTCGACGTCAGCGAGAGCATGCAATACCAAAGTCCGGGCGCTTCGCTCTCCAAGCTCGCCTACGGCCAATGCGCCGCCGCCGCGCTGGCCTACCTGGTGCTACACCAACGCGACGCGGTTGGCCTAGTGACGTTCGACGACGACGTCCGCCAACTCATCCGGCCGAGCAGCAGTCCCACGCAACTTAAGCAGCTCCTGCAGGTCATGGAGCAAACGTCCGCCACGCGCAAAACCCGTACCGGCCCGATCTTCCACGACCTCGCCGAGCGGCTCGCGCGGCGCGGCATCGTCGTCATCATCAGCGACTTATTCGACGACGTTGATGCCTTGCTCGCGGGACTGAAACACTTCCGCCATCGTCGGCACGATGTGGTCGTGTTCCATGTGTTCGACCCTGCCGAGATCGATTTTCCGTTTCAAAACGTGACGATGTTCAAGGGTCTCGAGGCCCTCGGCGAAGTCGTCACCGAACCACGCAGCTTGCGCGCCGCGTACCAAAGCGAAATACGGTCATTTGTGAAAAAGGTGCGTACCGGCTGCCGCGCTCAACAGATCGACTACCTAACCATCCGCACCGATCAGCCGCTCGACACCGTGCTGACAACATTTCTCTCGGCGCGGAAGAAACGGGTGAAATAATTGCGGATTTCGGATTGCGGATTGCGGATTGAAGTCCCCCAATCCGCAATCCGAAATCCGAAAACCGAAAACAGTATGTTCAGCCTGCCCCTTCTCGCCTTCGGCTTCGGCAACCTGGCCATGCTGGGTTGGCTCGCGGCTGCCGCTGCGCCGCTATTGATCCACCTGTGGAGCCGGCATCGCTTTCGCGAAGCGCCTTGGGCGGCCATGCAATTTCTCTTAGCGGCGATGCGCAAGAACGCGCGGCGCATGCGGCTCCAACAGTGGCTGCTGCTGGCCGTGCGAACGCTCATCATCGCGCTGGTGGTGCTGGCCGTGGCGGAACCGTACGGCGATCGCCTGCTGGCCAGTCTCAGCGGTGCTCCATCCCACAAGATTCTCGTCATCGACGGTTCGTATTCAATGGATTATCGCGACGACGGCGCCAGTCGTTTCGCTCGCGCCAAACGGGCGGCCGCTACGATCGTACACGAAAGCCGCTCGGCGGACACTTTTACCGTAATAATCATGGCGGCACCCGCTAGAACAATATTTGGTCGCGAAGTGGTCGATCACGCCGCGGTCCTCGCACAAATCGACTCGCTCACACAGCCGCATACAGGGGCCGACCTCGACGGCGCGCTGCAGCTCGTGGAAGAATCAATCGCATCCGGATCATCCGACCGCAGGACTTCTGACCGGCACGAAGTGTATTTCCTTTCAGACCTGCAACAAACAACCTGGCAATTCAATTCGGATGCGGCCGCCGGTAACAAGCCACTGGTATCAGACCGTATTGCGTTCCTTGCCAAGCAGGCTTCACTTGCGGTGATTGTTCTTGGACAGCCGCAATTTACAAATCTAGCCGTCACAAGCCTTGCGGTGTCGGATGCCTTCGTGACCGCCGGTCGCGATGTTGCATTCGACGTCACGTTACGACAATTTGGCGATGAACCTCGACCACAATGCGCCGTCGAGCTTCTGATCGATGGCGTGTTCGTCAGCGAGCACACCGTTGACGTCCCAGCAGGCGCCGAAGCGACCGTTCGTTTCACACACCGCTTCCAAACACCGGGTGAACACTCGGTCGAAGTCCGCGCGGCCGGCGACCGCTTGAAAATCGACAATTCGCGCTGGCTCGTCGTTCCGGTTCGCGACGAGGTTCGCGTGCTCTGCATCGCCGGCCGACCGGGTGCCGCGAAATACGTGGCCGACGCGCTCAACCCCAACCTGGCCGGCGATTCGCCAATTCGGCCGCTCATCGTTTCCGAAGGCGATGTTGCCGACATCGAGCTATCGGATTTCGACTGCATCTTCGCGTGCAACGTCGCGCAGTTCACGGCCGGCGAAGCAGAGCGGCTCGCGCGCTACGCGTCGGCCGGTGGCGGCCTGGTCTTCTTCCTCGGCGATCGGGTCGTCCACGACAGCTACAACGCGCTCGCCATGGGTGGCTGGGGTCGAGGCGTAGCCGAGCCCCCAGTACGGCGCCGATCTGGGGGCTCGTCCGCCGCGGGCGGACTCGACCCCAGCCACCCACCGCTATTGCCGGCGATCATTGGCGAGCTTGTCAGCCAGCCGCAATTCGGGCTCGATCCGCTCGATTATCGTCATCCCATCGTCGCGCCCTTCCGCGGACGCGAGCGGGCCGGCCTCTTAACGACGCCCGTCGCTCGATACTTCAAGCTCGATGTGGCGATAGACCGGCCCGACGTGCAGGTTGCGGCCGCGATGCCCAGCGGAGACCCGTTTATCGTCACTGCCCCGCTTGGTCGCGGCCGAACAGTGATGATCGCCACCGATGGCTCGCTATCTTCAGTCGACGCAACCACCGGTGAGCCCTGGACCAACTGGCCCACATGGCCAAGCTTCCTGCCAGTCGTCCGCGAGCTGCTTACGTACGCCACCAGCGGCGAACACCAACTATGGCAACAACTCGTCGGCACTCCCCTAGCGAGCCGGGGCGTCCCCGCTCCCGCCCAACCAGCCGTTGCGAACGTCACCCGCGCCGCACTCAACATCAAACGCCCCGACGGACACACGGCCCCCGTCAGCATTCAGTCGTCGCCCACCGGCATCGAGTGGACCTACGCTGACACCGACCTCAGCGGAATTTACACACTACTCGGGCTGCCCAACGACGAATCGCAGCAGTTCGCCATCAATGTAGACACGCGTGAGAGCGACCTTCGCCAAGCCGATCCACAGCAACTACCGCCCGAGCTGCAAACGCTCGACAACATGAAAAACACATCCGATCGGGGCGGCAGCGTAGGCGTTTCGCGCGCTGGCTGGAATGAATCGCTGCTGTGGACCGCGCTGGCACTGATGTTTGTCGAGTCATTCCTGGTCTGGCAGTTCGGCAGGGGGGCTGTATGAGCGGACGCGTGCCAGACTGGCTGGCCGAATGGCTGGGCGTTCCATCGGGCACCGCGGCCGACGGCGCATCGTGGCAGCTCGACTCCGCCTGGAGCTTGGCGCCCTGGGCAACGCTGCTACTGGTGCTCGCGGCAATTCTGTTCACGTCGCTGCTTTATGCGCGCGAGTCCACGAGCGCGGGACGTGCCTATCGCGCGCTATTAACCACGCTTCGTCTTGCCGCAATCGGCCTGGTGCTGATCATGCTCGCCCAATGGGCCATTGCGGTTCGTCTCACCGGCCCGCCCGCCGTGGCACTCATCTTCGATCGTTCCACCAGCATGTCCATCGCCGATCGATACAACGACGCTGAGTTACCAACCGCGATTCGCGAACGGCTGATCGCGAGCGGACTCAGCGAACCGACACGGCTCAACTTGGCCAAGCTGCTGGCGACCGAAAACGATGCCCGGCTGCTGCGAACGCTAGCCGACCGCTACAGATTGCACGTTTACTTCGTCGCTGCGGGCATAGAGCGCGAATCTGTATCCGGCGATCTGGCCCCGCTTCTGCTCGCCGTTCGCGGACTCTCGGCAGACGGGCCCGATAGTAGCGCTACTCGATTGGGCAACGCCGTGCGACACGTCCTCGACGAGTTTCGCGGCGCTCCGCCGGCCGCAATCATCCTGCTCACCGACGGCGTGACGACCGAAGGTTTGCCGCTGGCTGCCGCGGCACAAGAAGCGCGCCGCGCCGGTGTTCCGCTTATGGCGGTAGGCCTCGGCAGCAGCCGTGAGCCGCGCGACATCGAAGTGGCGGACGTGCTGGTTGACGACGCTGTGTTCATCAACGACCTCGTCAGCCCGCAGGTGCAAATCCGAGCCACCGGACTCGATGGGCAGCACGCGACCGTGGCGTTGCGCCGAGAAGGCGATTCGACACCGCTGGCCACGGAGAATGTCACGTTGCCGCCGACCGGTCAAACACTTACCGTGCGGCTCGTTGACCGGCCGACACGGGCGGGCGATGTGCCCTACGTTGTCGAAATCGCGCCGCGCGAGGACGAAACCGACAAGAAAAACAATCGCCAGCAACGGGTCGTTGCCGTCCGCGATGAAAAAATTCGTGTCCTCCTGATTCAAGGTTATCCGAACTACGAGTTCCGCTTTTTGAAAAGCTTGCTGGAACGCGATTCCACGATCCAACTTGCCACGTATCTGCAGGATGCGGATCCCGAATACGCGGAGCAGGACAAGACCGCGCTGCGAAGTCTTCCTGTCGGCCGCGATGAGCTGTTCGAGTACGACGTCGTCGTGATCGGCGACGTCGATCCGCGCCTCGTGCCGCGCAGCGTGTGGCAAAATCTGCGGGCGTTTGCCGCGGAGAAGGGCGGGGGAGTGGCTTTCATCGCCGGGCCGCGGTTCCTGCCCTGGCTGTACGCCGATATTTCGGACGTCGGCGCGCTACTGCCTATTGATCTCGACGCTGTAACCACGGCATCTGCCAATCAGCTGCCGAGCGAGGTGTCGCAAGGATTCGTCGTCGAGCCGACACCGCTCGGGTTGCAAAGTCCTGCGCTGCAATTGGGCGATACGCCGGCCGAGTCGCAGCGCATCTGGCGAGACCTCGCGCCGCTTTACTGGTTATACGAATCGGGCGACTTGAAACCCGCCGCCCAAGTACTAGCCAAATCCGCAATCCGCAATCCGCAATCCGCAATTCCAGTGATTTGCTTTCAATACGTCGGCGCTGGCCAGGTGCTGTTTCATGCGATCGACTCGACGTGGCGTTGGCGGATCGGCGCAGGCGACATTTATTTCGCCCGCTACTGGGTGCAGACAATTCGCTTCCTCGCTCGTGGAAAACTGACCAGTGGTCGCGACGCGCAGCTCACGTCCGATCGCCGCGAGTATTCATTCGGTGAAACGATCGAGCTGCGGGCCCGATTTCTCGACGCCCGACTTGCCCCCGCCGGGGATGAAGTGACCGTCGTCGTTGAGTCACCCGGTCAAGCGCGACGACGGGTGACGCTTCGTCGCAATCCGGCCGCCGAGGGTGTGTTCACAGGTATCCTGTCGGATCTCGCGCAAGGTCAGTACGACGTTGTGCTCGCCGAGCCGCAAGTTTCTAGCAACCCACCCGCCGCGCGGTTTACGGTCGAAGCGCCGCCCGGCGAGCTAGCGAGGCCAATCATGGATGCCGCCGCCCTCACCGCCGCCGCCCAAATAACCCGCGGCAAGTTCTACAACATCGCGGGCGCCGACCAGCTGCTTTCCCACCTGCCCACAGGCCGCCGCGTGCCTATCGAGAACCTTCCGCCGATTTCGATATGGAACTGCTGGTGGCTCCTCGCCGCATTCCTCGGCTGCATCACCACGGAATGGATTTTGCGAAAACGTAAGGGAATGCTGTAAAGTAGCAAGGAGCATGGAGCAGGGAGCACGGAGCAAGGAACGACAGAGCGACAGCGACACAATGCCGACGGACCGTTCGCTTCAGCAGCCAGTAAACCACCGATATGCACCGCCTGACCCAAAAAATCGCGACCCTCCAGCGCCAGCTCACCTATCGCCAATATGCGACCGCCGCCTGTTGGACCGCCGCGGCAATCCTCGCCACGGCAATCGCGCTCAGCATCGCAGATTACGTGGTGCGGTTTCGCGACCCCGGCCTGCGCATCATGGCAACGACGACGCTGACGGCGGTCACAGTTTGGGCCGTGTACCGCTGGTGGTATCGCCCCGGCCGCCAGCGGCTGGTTTCGTTGACCGTCGCGCGAAGAGTCGAAACGCACTTTCCTCAGCTCAATGATTCACTCGCCAGCGCACTGGAGTTCTTGCAGCAATCCGAGGAGGATCGCACAGCCGGCTCCGCCCAGCTGAGGCGACTGGTCGTGGCACAAGCGGAAACCGCCGTGGAGGGTCTGCCGCTGGACGATGTGATCGATCGCCGGCCACTTCGCCGCGCGTCGATTGGGCTCGGCGTGGCGGGCATCGCACTTGTCGCGTGCTTGGCGTGGGACGCCGGCGCGGTACGCACGGCGCTCGCACGCTTGGCCGTCCCGCTCGGATCAACACAGTGGCCGCGACAACATCACTTGGCATTTCGCGATCCGCCGACACGCCTCGCGGCTGGTCAAACGTTCGAGGCGGAACTTGTAAACACTGCTGGCAGCCTTCCAGATGAAGTCCGCATCGAATACCGCATTTCTCAAGGCTCACACAGAGAAAAGCTCTTTGAGCCAATGACGCGAGTCGGCGACATGATGGTCGCGCGCCGCGAAAATGTCCGCCAATCGTTCGCCTTTCGAGCCACGGGCGGCGATGACGACTTGATGCCGTGGCTGTGGGTCGAAGTCATTGAGCCCCCGCAACTGAAGTCTCTGGAAGTCACCGTCCATCCGCCCGACTATTCCGGCTTGCCGCCGACAACTGCCCAACGGCACCTCGACGTCCTCGCGGGCACCCACATCGAACTGCGCGGCACGGCAACTGAGCCGCTCGACAGCGCTCGAATCTTGCAGGACGGCCAGCCACCCATTAACGCAACGATTGCCATCGGCGACTCCGGCAGCAAACCGGGCGGTTTTCGCGTTGCGCCCGAAAACTGGCTTCCTACCAGAAGCGGCAGCTACAGCCTCGAATTGTCCGACACCGACGGCCTGGCCGGCGTCGTCGGCCAATGGAATCTGCGCGTCGAACCCGATCCGCCGCCCAGCATTTCGTGGCAGTCGCCGAGCGACGATCTGTACGTCACGCCGAGAGCTGTCATCCCGATCGAGCTCGTCGTGAAGGACAATCTCGGCATCCATCGCGTCGATGTCGCGTACGATCGGTCCGACTGGTCGGAAGCCGAACGCGAGGCGGCCGCCGCACGGATCGAGCTTTATCGCGGACCCGATAAAGCAGTCCCACAAACGACCGAAGCCGGCGAATCAAAGTCACACGGCGAGAGTCGCGTCGTCGAGTATTTTTGGGACCTCGCGCCGCTACAGCTGCCTGTTGGCGCAGGGGTGTCGATTATGGCCGAAGCGGCCGACTATCGGCCGGGCGTCGGTCGCACGGTCGGTCCGCGCCGCATCACGATCATTACGCCCGACGAGCTCGATGCGCGAATGGCCGAACGCCAGGCGCAAATCGTCCGTCAGCTCGAGCGCGCGCTCGCGGCGGAACGGACCACGCGCGACGACATACGACGCATTCAAATTCAACTCCGGGATGCGGGCGCACTCACAGGCGGCGACCGCAACACGTTGCAATCAGCCGAAATGAATCAGCGGCGTGTTGGCCGAATGCTTGTCGATCCGATGGAAGGAGTGCCCGCGCTCGTCGATGCGCTTGTGAGAGACTTGGAAATCAATCGAGTCAGCGAATCGGATATCCGCGATACCATGGATCTCCTTACTGCCGAGATAGAACGATTGTCGACCGGGCCGCTCGACACGGCTGACCGCGAGTTGACGGCTAGTCGAAAGTCGGTCGATGTCGTCGCACCAAGGGCCGACAATTCCGCGGACGGGAATCAATCGAATCCGAACGAAGAAATGTCACAAACTCTTTCGCGGTCTTTGGCTGCCGCGGGTGCCGCGCAAGACGATGTAATTGCAACGCTTGAGCGGCTCGTGAGCGATCTCTCGGGCAAGGCCGAATATCGTCGCTTCGCGCGGATGCTGGCCGAACTGCGCGAGGATCAAATCGCTCACGCGCAGGCGACGCGCGCGGACATCGGCGTGAAGACCTTGCCACTACGCACGAGCGAACTAACCCGCGCCCTACGCGCTAGCCTCCATAAAGCGGCGGCCGGCGAAAGTGCCATCGCCGCACGGTTCGAAAAAATTGAGCAGGACATGGATCGGCTCGCGCAGGAGCTAACACAAAACAAAGCCGAAGGCGCCGACACCGTCACCGAAGCCCTCGAACTGGCCCGCAGTTTGGCGATCGGCGCGAAAATGAACGAAACGGCACGCGACCTCCGCGAAAACCGCGTTGGCGGAGCGCTCGCGCGCGAATTACAGATCGCCGCCGATCTGCAGCAGGTGATTGATGTGCTACGCGGAATCGACGAGCGTCGGCCCGAACAATTGGCTGCTAAGTTGCGAGCGGCCGAGGACCGGCTAGACACGCTGCGCGAGCAACTGGCCGCGCTGCGCCAGCAGATTTCGCAAGCGGAAGAACAGCCGGCGGGCGCCGCGAACGCGGAGAAGTTGCAATCGCTCAACCAAAAGCAGCAGGACTTGCGTCGCGAGATTGAGAAACTTGCTGGCCAGCTGGATCGGCTGCAAGCATCGGATGCCAGTCAAAGCACGCAGAACGCGGCCGAGCGACTCGACGATCGATCGCAGGAACTGAACCAGTCGCCGCGAAACCAGCAACGACCCAGCCCCAGCCACCAGGTTGAAAAAGCGGAGAAGCATTTAGACGAGGCGGCCAAGCAATTGACCGAACGACGTCAACAGGCGGAAGACGACTTGGCGCTGGAAATTGTCCGCCGCTTCCAAACGCAGCTTACCGACATGGTGAAGCGGCAGAAAAAAGTCATCGAGGAAACCGTGAAGCTTCACGACAGCCGACCGCCGAACGAGCCGCTTTCGCAAAACGACGTCGAGCGTGCTGCAAAGTTGGCCGCCGAAGAACGCGAACTCGCCGAAATCGCCAAGGAGCACAGCGAGCTTCTGTTCGGGCTGGGTGCGGTACGTGTCAGCCTGGAAGAAGCCGAACGGCGGCTTGCCGCTTCCGCCGCGCTACTCGATGAGCAAGAAACCGGCCCCTCCGCCCAGCAGGCCGAACAGCGCGCCCTGGCGCGCCTTGAAGGCATGATGAATGCCTTTGCGCAAACCGCGACCGAAGCCGCGCCGGAACAGCCGGCCCAGCCCAATGCCGGTACCGGCGCTGGCGGCGAACAGCCGCAGCGTCGTCCAACTTTCGAACTGCTCGAAGTCAAGATGTTGCGCATGCTGCAAGTCGATCTTCAGGCGCGAACCCGCGAGCATCAACAGCGTATTGGCGGCCTGGACGCGCCGCTCGACCAGCGGCAACGGACGAACTTGGAGCGCGAGGCCCAGGAATTGGCCGCCGAACAAGGCCGCCTCGCCGAGCTGGTCCAACACATGCTCACACGCGATAATGAAGAAGGCGAGCAATAGCTCGACTTACAAATCCGAGAAAAGGAACCGGATCCATGCGAAGTGTTCTTGCGATTGCCTTCGTCGCGCTCGCCGTCTCGCCGTTATCCGCGGCGGATTCAGCGTCTCCGAATTCACGAGGCGTCGAATCGCTTGGCAGCGAGCTGCTCGAAGACCTCGCGCCGAACGCCTTCGACCAACCGGACCCGCGCCCGCTCGAGGGCGCGAACAACCCGTCGGCTGAAATGCGCAGCCCGACCACTCGCGCCCCGCGTTTCGACGACTTAGGCGAAGATATCGGCCAGCCCTCCGGCTCGCTGTCGCTCGTCCGCGTACGTCAGGGCATGCAGCACGCCGAGTCGCTACTCGCCGGAAAGAAAGCTGTCGCCGACGTTCCCACACTTGCTCAAGCCGGCGAAGCGCAGACCCAAGTCGTCGCCCAGCTCGACAAGATCATCGCCGAACTCTCGAAGCAATGCAAAGGCGGACAGTGTCAATCGGGCAACCAGTCACCGAAGCCGAGCCAACGCTCGCAAAAGAAACCGGGCAAATCCGGCAACACCGCCGGCCGCGGCCAAACGGCCGCTCGCGACTCAACCGACCGCCTCGACAGCACCAACGCCAAACCAATCGACAAAAGCGACATCGAAGCAATGGTCAAAGACCTCTGGGGCCATCTCCCCGAACGCAGCCGCGAGCAAATGATGCAGTCGTTCTCCGAAGAATTCCTTCCCAAGTACGAGCTGGAAATTGAGCAGTATTACCGCCGGCTAAGCGAGCAAAACGCCGAGAATCGCCCGCAATGATTCACTTAATCGGCGTCATAACGGGCGGCCTTGGGGTCATCCAAGTACCCTGTAGCGGGTCGCGCTCTTCACATCGGCTTGAAACAAGCTATACGTATCTAGAGCGGTTGGCCGATCATCTTCGTTGGTGAAAACGCGACCGTTCCCCGAATACTTGGAGGATTCCTCTCATGAACGCAAGTGCTCAACGAGTCTTGATTTCGCTTAGCGTTTCGGTTGTTGTTTGTATCTGCGGCGTGGCGGCAACCTTCGCTTTCGCTCAAACGCGACAATCCTCCGCCGGTCGCAATGTGGCCACTCAAGGGCAACCGGGCGGACAGGCCGCGATGGACGCCGAACGCGCGCAAATTTGGAACAGCCCCAACATGTTGCGCGCGCGGGCGTGGCTGCAGGACCATATCAGCAAATCGGCGAAGATCACGCCAGAAGAGGGCAGAAAGTACATGACCGAGTTGGAAAACCTGACTCCCGCCCAGATGAAGCTCTGGCTTCTCAAATTTGATCATGAGGAACAGCAGCGACAGCAGCAGTATGCGTTTTGGCAGCAGAGCCAACAGGTTCTTGCCGGCCAAGCCCTCGCCGCTCACCGCGCCACGCAGCAAGCCTATGCCAATATCAACCGTGAAGAAACCGAAGCTGCAGAACAGGAACAAGGGCAGTTAAACGAACAGGCTGCGGCCAGGCAGGAACGATCCATGGACAAGCAGTTCGTACCCTTTGGTCCGTATGGGCCGTACGGCTATGGTTTTCAACCGGGCTACGGTGGTATTCACTTCCACTACCATCTCTATCCGAATGCCAATTGAGTGGGCAGCGTGCCGGCGAGCCATGCTGACGACGGCTACGGCAGCACTCACGACAATCCCGACATTCCAATACCCCCAAGGGGATTCGAACCCCTGTCGCCGCCGTGAGAGGGCGGTGTCCTGGGCCTCTAGACGATGGGGGCGTCTCAGGGTCTGAAATTGTAGAGGGCTAGTCGCGAGTTGTAAATTGCGGACTCACGAACGGCCAGCAAGACAAGGAGACAAGGAGAGGGGGAGACAAGGAGACGCGTCAGTCATCGTATCTCCTTGTCGCCCCCTCGCCCCGTCTCCCCCTCTCGTCTTACGACGTAATCCCCTTCGTCAGCGCCATGAACGCCGTCTCCAAATTCAGCTCTTCCTCGCGGAGCAGCGTCAGCTTGTGGCCGGCGGAAATGAGCAGCGACGCCAGATCGCTGTAATCTTCGTGACCGTTCACGAGCGTGACGGTGAGAAACCGCTCACCCGCCTCAACGCGATCGACCATCTCGTGCCCCTCCAGCAGTTTTGCCGCCGCATCCGAGTTCGCGGCCACGCCGATGTTGAGCACCGTTTGCCGGCGGACTTGACGCATGACGTCGGCGACCTCGGCGTTCACGATCAGTTCGCCGCGCTCGATGATGCCGACCTTGTTGCAGATGTCGGCCAGCTCCGGCAGGATGTGGCTCGAAACCATGATCGTCTTGCCCATCGTGCCGAGCCGCTTGAGCAACGTGCGGATTTCAATCCGGGCGCGCGGATCGAGGCCGCTCGCCGGCTCATCGAGCAAAAGCACCTGCGGATCGTGCAGCAGCACTCGCGCCAGCCCGAGCCGCTGCGTCATGCCGCGCGACAGGCTCGTGACCAGTGCCTCACGCTTATAGCCCAGCTCCACCAGATCGAGCACTTCGTCGCAAACCTGCCGCCGCTTTGGTCCGCGAATGCGGTACGCGGCCGCGAAGAATTCGAGGTACTCGATCACCTTCATGTCGTCGTACACACCGAAGAAATCAGGCATGTAGCCGATCATTCGGCGAATCTCCTTCGGCCGCGTGTAAATCGAGTAGCCGCCGACGTACGCCTCGCCCCACGTCGGGTTCAGCAGCGTGGCCAGAATCCGCATCGTCGTCGTCTTCCCCGAGCCGTTGGGGCCAATGAAGCCGAATAGGTCGCCGCGGCTCAAGTTCAAGTTGATCGACTTGATCGCGAACAATTCGCCGTATTTCTTCGTTAAGTCGCGCGTTTCAATCATGTTCATTCATTACTCAAACTCAGTAGTGTCCGGCTATAAGTCGAACAGTTTCAGTTGGTTAGGGTCGGAGGATTCTGGAAACGGTTGATGTTTGGCGGTGAGGGCCTC
>JAKEIB010000026.1 GCA_022614705.1 Planctomycetota bacterium
ACGACCAAAGAAAAAATCCTCAACGTCATCGCCTCTCTCGACGACGACGTATCAATCGACCAGGCAATCTACCGTCTTTATTTGCTACAAAAAATTGAGATTGGCCAGCAGCAAATTGCCACTGGTCAATTCATCGAACATGATGAATTCATGAAACAGTTGGAAGCTGAAACGCTTGAATGAGAATTGTTTGGAGCTTTCAGGCGCGGGACGACTTACGGGAAATACGTAAGTTTATCGGTCGCGATGCACCAACTACGGCGAATTCCTACGTGCGACGACTAAAGTCGTCAGTCGATCGACTTCGGATATTTCCGGAGTCCGGAAACGTCGTGAGAGAAGTTGGGAGTCCCAAGATTCGCGAGATTTATTTTGGACAGTACCGAATCATCTACGAACTGAGTCCCAATCGCGTCGAAGTCCTCACAGTATTTCACGGCGCTCGCCTGTTGGACGAAACGCAGTTTTGACAATGCTGCCATGATTCGCGTTGGATCCTCGGCAAACCTTGTTACGGTGGCCCTTGGTGCTGTGATTTACACAGCGCCACTGTTCGCGGCTGCGCCGACGCCAAAAATCGATTTCACGCGCGACGTACGGCCGATTCTGGCGGAAAACTGCTTTCACTGCCACGGTCCGGATGAGGCCGAGCGGCAGGCCGAGTTGCGGTTGGATGTGTGGGAAGGCATCGGCGACGTTCTCGGTGCTGAGCACGTTGTCGCGCGCGAGAAGCCAGCCGAAAGCGAGCTGATCGCGCGTATCACGAGCGAAGACGCCGACATGCGTATGCCGCCGGCCGATTCGGGGAAGACGCTCTCAGCCGAACAGATCGAAACACTTCGCCAATGGATCGAGCAAGGCGCAGAGATTCGACCGCACTGGGCGTTTGTCGCGCCGCAGCGGCCGCCGGTTCCGACGGTCAAGAACTCGACCTGGGTCCGCAACGCCATTGATGCGTTCGTGCTCGCCAGATTGGAAAGCGAAGGGCTCGAGCCATCACCGCCGGCCGGCGAGAATACGCTCTTGCGTCGGCTGTCGCTCGATTTGATTGGCTTGCCGCCGACGCTCGACGAGTTGGCCTCATTCGAAGCCGACGAGGGCAACGCCGCCTACCAACGGCAAATCGAGCGCCTGCTCAAGTCGCCGCACTTCGGCGAGCGCTGGGGTCGGATCTGGCTCGACGCGGCGCGTTATGCCGATTCCGACGGTTTCGAGAAGGACAAGCCGCGATTCGTGTGGACGTATCGCGATTGGGTCATCGGCGCGCTGAACAGCGACATGCCGTACGACGAGTTTATCATCGAGCAAATCGCCGGCGATTTATTGGCAATTCGGGAGGGCGAGGCTCCTGCCGAGCCACATGCAAACACGGAGCAGCTCAGCAGGAGCTTCGCCCTCCCAGGTGCGCAGGACAAACTCGCCGCCACCGGCTTTTTGCGGAACTCGATGATCAATGAGGAAGGCGGCATCGATCCGGAGCAGTTTCGCATGGAGGCGATGTTCGACCGCATGGACGCAATCGGCAAGGGCATCCTCGGCGTGACGATACAATGCGCCCAGTGCCACACGCACAAGTACGATCCGGTCGAGCACACGGACTATTACCGAATGTTCGCCTTTCTCAACAACTGTCACGAGGCTCAAGTCAGCGTGTACACCGCGGCCCAGCGAGAAGAATGGGCGACGATCGCGAGCGTTATCCGCCGTATTGAAGACGGTCTCCGCGCGGCCGCCCCCGATTGGCGCGAGCGGTTGGCTGCCTGGGAAGAGGGCGTCCGCGGCGATCAGCCCGAATGGACCATTATTCGTCCGCGCGACGACTCGACCGGCGGCCAGAAACACTACGTGCTCGCCGATTCCTCCGTCCTGGCGGCCGGCTACGCGCCGACTCAAGGCAGCACGGAGTTCTCCGCCGAAACCAACGTGCCGAAAATCACAGCCTTTCGATTGGAGCTGCTCAACGACTCCAATCTGCCGCACGGCGGGCCGGGACGATCGATCCACGGCACCTGCGCGTTGACGGAATTCAATGTCGTCGCGGCGCGCCGCGACACGCCCGATCAGAGAAACGACTTGAAGTTCGTCAAAGCCACGGCCGACGTCAACCCGCCCAACGACGAGCTCGAAAAGGTTTTCGACGACCGCAGCGACAAGCGCCGCGTGACCGGGCCGATCGACTACGCGATCGACGGCGACCCGCTCACGGCCTGGACAATCGACATTGGCGGCGGACGTAGCAACGTGCCCCGCAAAGCCGTATTCGTGCTGGACAAACCGCTCGAATCGCCCGACGGCGTGCGTTTCACGCTCAAGCTCGCCCAGCAGCACGGCGGCTGGAACAGCGACGACAATCAGAACAATAACCTCGGCCGCTTTCGCTTCTCCGTGACCGCTGCCGAGAACCCGGTCGCCGACCCCTTGCCCGCGGCTGAGCGCGCGATCCTTGCCATTCCCGCCGCCGATCGCACGCCCCAACAGATCGACGAACTGTTCAGCTATTGGCGCTCAACCGTTCCCGAATGGGCGGAGGAGAATCGGCGAATCGAAGCCCTCTGGCAGAGCCATCCCCGCGGCACGACGCAGCTCGCGCTAGTGGAGCGCGACAAGCCGCGAAAGACCCATCGACTGGAACGCGGCAACTTCCTCGCGCCGGCCGAAGAAGTCGCGCCCGGCGTGCCCGGGTTCCTGCACCCGCTGACCGCAAGTGGGTCAGTCTCTCCGAGACTGACAGATTCGAGTCTTCGCCACGGCGAATCTTCGATCGGAGAGACTCGACCACAGGCTTCGCCAGACCGGCTCGACTTTGCCCGCTGGCTGGCCGATCGACGCTCGCCCACGACGGCCCGGTCGATCGTCAATCGAATCTGGCAAGCATATTTTGGCACCGGATTGGTGATGACCGCCGAAGACCTTGGCACGCAAGGCGAGCCGCCGTCGCATCCGGAACTGTTGGATTGGCTCGCCGTTGAACTGATGGAAAACAATTGGAGTCTCAAGCACATTCACTCGCTGATTGCGAACTCGGCGACATACCGGCAATCGAGCGCGGTGACGCCCGAACTTCTGGCGCGCGACCCGGCCAACCGGTTGCTGGCGCGCGGGCCACGCTATCGGGTCGATGCCGAGGTCGTCCGCGACATTGCCCTATCGGCGAGCGGTCTGCTAAATCCGAACATTGGCGGGCCGAGCGTGCATCCGCCCGCGCCGGAGTTTCTGTTCCAACCACCAGCCAGTTACGGGCCGAAGACGTGGATCGTCGACACCGGACCCGATCGATATCGCCGGGGGCTATATACGTTTCGTTTCCGCAGCGTGCCCTACCCAGCGTTTCAGAATTTCGACGCGCCCAACGGCGAAATTGCGTGCGCACGCCGCGTGCGATCGAATACGCCGCTGCAAGCGCTGACGACGCTTAACGAGCCGTTGTTCCTGGAAAGCGCTCGGGCACTTGGGGCGAAGATCGTGGCAGACGGCGGCTCGAGCGACGCGGATCGCGTTGCTTACGCACTGCGGCGCTGCCTGTCGCGCGAGCCGAATATTGAGGAAGTGAATGTTCTGCAGGATTTCGTCGCTCAGCAGAAACTACGATTTGGCCGCGACGGCGCCGATCCGTGGCTGCTGCTGGCCGATAACGACGCGGGCAAAGAGAAACTGTCGGCGAGCCTGCCGGCAGGCGCCACGCCCGCCGAGCTCGCGGCCTGGACGGCTTTGGCGCGAGTTGTGCTTAATTTGGATGAAACGATCACGAAGGAGTAAGTAGCCACAAAAAACACAAAAATACACGAAAGACGATCAGAGCGCATTCATGCAATCTACGATCACGGTCGTTTCTTTTTGTGATTTTCGTGCTTTTCGTGGCTATGCAAGTCTATATGAACTGCCAAGACCACCTCTATCGAAACATCCCGCCGCGCACGCTCGCGCGGCGCTGGTTCCTCAAGGAATGCGGCATCGGTCTGGGCGCGCTCGCGCTGAATCAGATGGCCGGAGTACCAACAGCAAAGGCGGCCTCCGATCCGCTCGCGCCCAAGCAACCGCCGGTTCGGCCGCGGGCGAAGAACGTCATTTTCTTGTTCATGGCCGGTGCGCCGAGCCATTTGGAGTTGTTCGACAACAAGCCGCAGCTAGCGAAGTATGACGGCACGCTGCCACCGGCCGAGTTGCTCAAAGGCTACCGCGCCGCGTTCATCGACCCAAACTCGAAATTACTGGGTCCCAAGTTCAAGTTCGCCAGGCACGGTCAATGCGGGGCGGAGCTTTCCGAGCTGCTGCCTCATCTCGCCAACGTGGTTGACGACATCACCATCGTCAAGTCGATGGTCACCGACGCGTTCAACCACGCGCCGGGCCAGATTCTGATGAGCACCGGCTCGCAGCAATTCGGCAAGCCGAGCCTGGGCGCTTGGACGCTGTACGGACTCGGCAGCGAATCGCAAAACCTGCCAGGCTTCGTCGTGTTCAGCACCGGCGCGAAGGGCCCCAGCGGCGGGAACTCCAACTGGGGCAGCGGATTCTTGCCGACCGTGTATCAAGGCGTCACGTTTCGCGCGAGCGGCGATCCCGTGCTGTACCTCTCCAACCCTCGCGGCGTGGACGACCAGTTACAGCGCCAGTCGCTCGATGCGATCAACACGCTTAACACGCAACACCTATCGGAAGTCGGCGACCCCGAAATCGCCACGCGGATCAACTCGTTCGAAATGGCGTACCGCATACAAGCCAGCGCGCCGGAGGCAATCGACATTTCGCGCGAGCCGGAGCACATTCTCAAGATGTATGGCGCCGAGCCGGCTAAGCCCTCCTTCGCTGCCACGTGCCTGCTGGCCCGCCGGTTAGTCGAGCGCGGCGTGCGCTTCGTCGAAATCTTCCATGAAGCGTGGGACCAGCACGGAGCGCTAGTTGCCGATCTCAAGAAAAACTGCGCCAACACCGACCGGGCCTGTGCGGCCCTCGTGATCGATCTCAAGCAACGCGGCCTGCTGGATGACACGCTCGTCATTTGGGGCGGCGAATTCGGCCGCACGCCCATGGTCCAGGGCGACGGCAACGACGGCCGCGACCATCACCCCAACGCATTCACGATGTGGCTCGCCGGCGGCGGCGTGAAACCGGGCATCACTCTCGGTGCGAGCGACGAACTCGGCTTCAACGTCACCGAGAACCGCGTTCACGTCCACGACCTGCACGCGACGATTTTGCATCTCCTGGGCTTCGACCCGATGCGCTTCTCATACAAATTCCAAGGCCTCGATCAACGCCTCATCGGCGTCGAGCCGGCGCGCGTGGTGACTGAGATCCTGGCATGAATAGTTGAGGTAATTCTAATGAACACGTTTGACGATGTCTTAGGCGCCGCTCAAGACTTGCCGCCGACGGACCGAATTCGTTTGATTCACGCTCTCTGGGACACAGTGCCGCCCGAGGAATGGCCACCGCCCAGCAAGGCATGGATCGACGAGGCCCAACGACGTTCGGCCGAATACGATGCCGGACGGATGACTGCGTCGCCCTGGCCGGAAGTCCGCGCGCGGGCTCGACGGAAAGCCGGACTTGATGAGTAAACCGCGGATTATCTCGGCAGCCGAGCGGGAATACACGGAAGCCCTATGCTGGTATACCGAGCGAAGCCAGCGCGCGGCCGAAGGTTTTGACGCAGAATTCGACAATGCCTTGGCGGCGATCAGTTCCGATCCACTTCGATTTCCGCTCATCGACGAACGACACCGATTTTACTTGATGGACCGCTATCCGTACCAAGTAATTTATCGCATGGAAGCCGGCGAGTTGACGGTGATCGCCGTTGCACATGCCAAGCGAAGACCTAGATACTGGGCCGGGCGCTAGGAAAAAGAGGGGTGACCTATGGCAATTTGGCTCGTTCGTGGGGACCACTACGGCGAAGTGGAACAAAAGCAGATTGATGAAAATCGCATCTATCTGACGTGGAAAGGAATTCACGATGACATCGGTGGGAAAACGATCAAGGAACTCCAGTCGATACTACGGCGGACGTATCCTGACGCCCCTCAACAGCGCATCGTCCAAAATTCTGGACAATTCAACATCTTCGCGAACAAAATGTCGGCAGGTGATGTGGTCTTAATGCCACGGCGCGGCCAGGGCGTCGTTCAAGTTGGCCGCATTACGAGCGATTACAGGTTTGATCCGTCGGGCGCTGACGCCTTTCGACACTATCGAACTGTCGAATGGAGTCCTAATGCTGTTCCTCGTTCGAATTTTGACTCGGAACTGCTGCATAAGCTAAATGCTGCAACGACGTTTTGCGGGATCAAAGGCGATGATGTCGAACACTGCGTAGCGAACGCGATCGAAGGAACCGCTGGAACGACACTCATTTCGCCAAAGCAATCGGAAACAGGCGACGGCGATATCGTGCCACCTGAGGAAACGTTTGACTGGGAGCAGCAGGCACGAGACGAGATCCACAAGCTCATCCAACGACGGTTCAAAGGTCACGATCTTGAAACGCTGATCGATGCTATCCTAAGAGCACAAGGCTATGGCACACACCGCAGTCCGATTGGAGCTGACAAAGGTGTGGACATACTCGCCGCCCGCGGCCCACTCGGCTTTGAGAATCCGCGCCTTGCCGTGCAGATCAAATCTGAAACCACTCAAATTGGTCGACAGGTCTTGGATCAACTCATCGGCGCAATGCAGAATTGTAGCGCTGATTATGGACTACTGGTTTCGTGGAGCGGCTTTAAAGACACGGTGACGCGCGAGGTGCCGGCTCAGTTCTTTCGCGTTCGACTTTGGACGGCCGAGGACGTTGCTCGCGAATTGCTCGACGTATACGAGCGCCTCCCCGAATCTCTTCGCGCCGAGATTCCACTCAAACGAATATGGGTTGTCGCAGAAACCGACGAAGCTGAATGATCGCCGGCAAACTCACTAACGTATGGAATAGCATGCAACCCACATCCGAATCACTGATGCAGCAACTCGAGCTGGCAGAGACTCTACTTATCGGAAGGGATCGCATGCTTGAACCCCAAGACTTGCCGGGACGGTATGGCCGCGTTGTGCGAGCGCTGGATCAAGTAGTGCATGCCTGTGCTTGCGAAGCGGTGGTCGGCGGCGGCTGGGCCGTTTGGCGACACGGCTATGTGGGTCGAGTTACGCAGGACGTCGACATAGTGCTGCCGAAAGCTAGTGTGGACGAATTCTTACGAGCGGCATCCGTGAGCGGATTCGAACTGCTCGCACAGCTGGAGGGGCGCTGGCCAAAACTTCGCCATCGCGACACCGAAATCGAGGTCGACGTTCTGCCTGAAGGAGGTCGGCCGGGTACGGCCTCGCGCCCGGCTCCGACGACAATACCTCACCCGGCGAAAATGGGGGCCATTCGTGGCACGTTAAAGTACTGCTCACTCGCTTCGCTGATCGAGCTGAAGCTCGCGGCCGGCCGCTTGCGCGACGAGGCCGATGTCGTTGAACTTGCTCGTGAAAATCCCGACCGACTCGATGAGGTGCGAAACCACTTGCAAGCCGCGCATCCGCAGTATGCAAATCGATTCGAGGAACTTCTCAGTCAGCTCGACGAATCAGTCGGCGGGTAAATGTCACTCAGCTACCGCGGCGCGCGCTTTGGCCCGTTGTTGCCGGTTGCGCTTCTTTGCCTTCGCCGGTTTCTCCTGTGGGGATGAGGGCGGTACTTGCTGCGCGTTCCATGCATCCCACAGCTGCTTCAGCTCGGCAACTTTATCGGGGTTGTCGGCCGCGAGGTTTTTGGACTCGGAAATGTCGTCGGCCAGGTTGTAAAGCTCACCGTCCAGATTGCCGCCGTTGGCGCCGACCAGTTTCCAATCGCCGTGGCGAACGGCCCACTGCTTCCCGAAGCGCCAGTAAAGTGTTTCATGCGGTCGTGCACTTTCTTCGCCTGCGAGATACGGCAGCAGGTTGACGCCGTCGAGCTTCCATGCTGGATCGACGTTCGCTCCGGCCGCCGCAAGCGCCGTGGGTAAAATGTCGAGCTGAATCACCGGGTTCTCGTATGTCTTGCCGGCCGGTAAATGTCCCTTCCATTGCGCGCAGAACGGTACGCGCGTACCGCCTTCCCAGGTTTGCGCTTTGAAGCCGCGCAGCGGGCCATTGCGCGAGGTGGTCGAATTGGCCGGCCCGCCATTGTCGGAAAGGAAAAAGATGAGCGTGTTCTCCTCTTCGCCCATTTCGCGAACCTTGTCCAGGATCTTGCCGACCGCATCGTCCATAGCCGACATCATGGCCGCGAACGTGCGACGATTCTCTTTCTTGATGTTGCCGAAACGATCGAGATATTCCTGCGGCGCCTCGAGCGGCGCGTGCTGCGCGTTGAACGGCACGTACAGGAACCACGGCTTGTCCGTCTGCTGGCCGATCCAATCAACTGCGCGTTCCGCATAGGCGTCGGTGGTATAAAAATCCGGATCGTCAACTTTTTGCACTTCGGTCGACATCCGCGAATCGACGAATTGGGACGGGTGAAAGAAGGCCGAGTTGGCCAACGTGCCATAGAATTCGTCGAACCCGCGGCTCGTCGGCCGGTACTCGGGCTTGATCCCCAGGTGCCACTTGCCGATAGCGCATGTGGCGTAGCCGAGCGACTTGAATCGATCGGCCATGGTGGTTTCGTTCAGCGACAACCCACTTTCGCGGGAGATGCTGTTGAACTCGTGACCGAAGCGCGTTGGATAGCGGCCCGTCATCAGCCCGGCCCGCGTCGGACTGCAATAAGTGGCGGCCACGTAGCCCTGCGTGAAGCGAATGCCATTCTTGGCGATTGAATCAATGTTCGGCGTGGGAATCTGCTTGTTCCCCTGGAAACCGATTTCCCCCCAACCAGTGTCGTCGCAGAGAAACACCAAAATATTCGGCTTCTCGTCCGCGGCAACCGCCACGACGGCCGATTGCAGCGTCACGGACAACGTGAAGAACACGCTCGCACAAAACCGCATGATCATCGCTCCCGCCTTGTTAATGTGCCGAACTCAAGCGCATCGGTTAGACTGGTCCTATCATATTCGCCGCATACGGGGTATCAACCCGCTGTCGTTGAAACACCGCATCCTCTCGTTCGGACCGTCAATGCGCCAAAGATTGGTGAATGAACAATCCGGTTGAGGTAAAAGTCGCTAAGCGACCTCGATTGACATCATGCGCCGAGCGCGGCGCGCGTTCGCTGCACCAAGCTGTTGTCGCGATCGGCTGAGCTGGGCAGCATGAATAGATTGGCGGCCAGATATTGGTTGCGCCAATCGGGCGACACGTGGTAGTAGTCCTCAAGAATCGCCGAGCTGAATTTGTAGTCGTGTGCGTCGTCGCCCTTGAGGAACACGAGCATTCTCGCCGTGTCCATGAGCTCCGCCGCTGCACTCGCGTCGGTGGACGGCTGTTTGAGATACGCCAGCAAGTTGCGGGCGGCGACGATCGGCTCGCCCCGCAATTGAGCAAAGATGTTGTCGACGGCGATTTCGTTCGGCTTGCCTTCGTCGGACGAAAGATCGGCGATCGACAGCGTCTTAATCCGCCCGCGCCCGCCCATCGCGTCGCGAAACATGGCCACGTACGCTGCGTTCTGCAAAAGCAACAGCCGGCGCGTGTTGTCGTCGCCGCTGGCCTGATACGCGTAATGCAGCGCATTGGTCGATGTCACCGCATGCAAGGCCACGATTCCCGGTTGACGCATCAACAATTCGCCGGCCGCGACGTGCAGTGCGTCCCAAATCGACTGCGGCGCCACGCCGCGATTGAGCATCGCGACGACCGCCTCGCACGCCTCGTCGTTCGACGCGGTGCGCATCGTTTCCAGCAACTCGGTGGTAGCCGCGGCGTCGAGTTTGCCGTCTTGCCATTCCGGACGAATTCGCTTCGCCCGCTCTTCGTTGCGGCGAAACGGTTGGTCGGCCGCATCATCGCGCTTGGCAGGATTGCCGCCTTCGTGCATCAATAGCGCATAGGCCAACGATCTCAGTACCGGCTCTGCGTGTTGCCATCCGATGCAGTGGAGCGTGCGGCAACTGTTGGCGACGTAAATCGCCTTGTGGCCGATCGAGCGGAAATCGCGCATCCCGTAGCGGAAGAACAGTTCATAGATTTCGTTGGCGCCGGCGTTGCGGGCCAAGCTGGCAACCGCCGCATCGGCCGCCACTTCGTCCCAATTGTCCATCGCGGCGATAAAGGCGTCTCGCGCTTTGTGCGGCGGCGGCACGGCCGACTCATCGACCTTGCTCATGGTCCAGTTGCGCTCCTCCACGTCGCGCGCCTCCGCGCTTTTGTAGTAATCGAGCGCCCAGAAAATCGGCAGCCAGCGGTGCTCGGGCGGCGAGGCCATGCTGGCCAGGTGTGCCGAGTTCACTACTAGCACCGTGTGAAACTTATGCCCGACCGACGGCCGCGGTTCGACATTCTTCACACCTGCCAGCAGCAGCGCGGCCAAGAGCTCGCGATAACTGAGCCCGCGCTGGATGCGATGGGCAACTTCCTCCAGTAGTCGCTCGCGTGGCGTTACTTCTAATAGCCGCACGAGCGGCTCGATCTCCGGCCGCAATCGCACGACGTTCGGCTCCAGCTTCGCCTCCGCGGCCGAGACCGCGTTCAGTCGCAAAAGAAATCCGAGATCACCCAGCCCAATCATCGCCCCGGCCCCTGCGCCGGTCCGCAGAATATCTCGCCGCGAAATCGTTCGAAACATGGCTCGTCCTCCGCCTTAGGAAACCTTGGCATGGTCGGTGCGCGTCAGTATACCACAATCCGAATTAATCGCTTCGTCTTGCTCACATATTACTGGCTGATACATTGGCCGCATGCCGGATTTCCGCGATGTCGATCCACGCGAGCTGCGACTTCCGCCGTCTCGCCGTCAAGGAGCCGATCCAGCCAAGCTCCAAAGCCAGATTGCGCGTTTCGGCCGATCGACGGCGGGAATGCCGCCGATAGAGGTATTCGAGGCACTAGACGACGTGCTCGTCGTGTATAATGGAGTGACTCGTGCGACTCGCGTGGCTAAACTCGCCCCAGGTACCACGGTAAAGGTCGAGGTGGTCGGACGCGTTCGCCGGGCGTTTGCTTCGGACCCTAAAGTTGGAGACATGCTGCCATGATGTCAGATATTCAGCGCGAAGCACTGGGCGTGTTGGCGGAGCTATGCGAGTTGTCCGATGATATACGACTAGGTCAGTTGGTAGCATGGTTGGGTGATCTCGGCGAGGATGAGACGGGTAGAAGACTTGGGAATATCGAGGACGAGGAGCTTCTCGCCGTTATGTATCGCCACCGCGCTGAGCTTGTCGCGCGCTTTCCGGAATCTCAAAAGCAGGCAATTCGCTCAAGTGGCTCCGCCGTGTCGATTGCGCAAGGCTCGGTGGTTCCTGAAGCAGCCCCATCGGCAGAGCTTGGGCGTTAGAAGAACACCGATTATACCGATCGCAAGGGCTGAACGTAGGACGGACAATTCTGTCCGTCCATCCGTGATTCGACGGACAGAATTGTCCGTCCTACGGCTAAGCTGCCACCGCATTTGCTTGACCCGCCAAAACCGGCCATTTAGTATGAAATTGTCGGCTGATCCCCGCCTTTTCGCCGCTAATGCCGCGCGCCTTTTTTGGCGAAGATCAATATGCAACCAATCACCATCCAATCAGCTTTCATAGTAAGCCTGATTTTGCTTGTCCCGGTCATTGTGATCGCGTTCTTCAGCGCGCGCACCTGGCATTGGGGCCATGTGCTGGTGATGCTGGGCATTTACGCTGCGACAATCTGGTTCTTCTGGCTTGGGCGCGAAACCCTGCGGATCAACTCCGTCTATCGCACCGCGATCGAACGGAAAACCAAAGAGCTGGAACAGTTGACCGCCCGCAACAATGCGCTCGAGAAAGGCACCGATGATGCCGGTATCATCGCCGACTTGCGCAATGAGCAAGAGCCGGCCGTGGCGATTCCGGAAAATGCCGAGTCAATTCCGAGCCTCGACGATTTGGATCATCAAATCCTATTGGCGACTCGGCTGCGTGGTCGCGTGTGGCGAAACGTTGCCCCGGCCGGCATCGATGCGGCCGGCATAACGCTTCCAGCGCCCGGCCCGGCCGGTTTGAAGCCCGATACGGTCGTGTACGTGTTTGAGGAAGGCCCCGCGCAGCTTCCCACGGCAGATGGCAAGCCACAGGGTAAACAGTATCTGGGCGAGTTCCGCGCGACCGGAGCGCCGAACCAGCCGATCAAGCTCGTGCCCGTTCAGCCGTTGGACCAATTCGAACAGCAGCGTCTCTCGACCAGCCGACCGCCGTGGGTCATCTATGAAACGATGCCGCCGGATCGCCACGCCATTTTCGCCGGCATGACGGAAGAACAACTGAAGCAAAAGCTGCCGCCGCAATCCGTGCAGGAATACATTCGCCACGGCAAAGAGGCCACGACCGACGACGACGAGGCGCGCCAAATAGGTTACGACGAAAACGGCAAGCTGCTGCCGCCCGAGCAACTCGCCCAGGCGGCCGAAAGACTTTATCAGCGCCGATTGCGCGATTACGCGGCCGAGTTCGATGAGCTCGCGCGACGCCGCGTTGAGATGGATGTCGCCATTGCGGCGTTGACCAAGGACATCGAACGGCTTGCGGCCGCGATTGCCAGTGCCAAGGAATTGCAAACCTCCCGCGAAGGTGAAGTACGTCGGCTGAATTCCGACCTTGTCGGCATCCAAAAGGAGCGGAATGCGATTGAGGAGCACCGGGATCAAGTCAAGCTGCAGTTGGCCAGGGCTCGCGAACTGCTTAGCGGCCTGCTCAAGCAAAATAGCGAATTGGCACGCAGGCTGGCGGCTGGCGAAACGCGGTCGGGCTCGCGGCCAGCGATTCCGCTCGCGCTGGATGCGGCGAATTGATCCCAGTGGTCGAGTCTCTCCAATCGAAGATTCGCCGTGGCGAAGACTCGAATCGGCGTCTCGGAGAGACGCCGCCACGTGTGGATTTGCGATGCCCTTTTTCGCCGCCGTGGCATACAATGGCGGCGCATACGCCACTCTCCGGCGCCGCTCGGACCGCCATTCCTTCGCTCTCCGTTTCCTCGATTACTCGACTATGGGACTTTACGATCGCGACTACGAGCGCGAACGCTATTACGACGATCGGCCCGGTTTTCATTTGGGCGGTCCGATCTCGATGACCACCAGACTGGTCATCATCATGTGCGTGGTCTACGTCGTTCAATTGCTCACCGAGCCACGGCAGCCCGCATTTGCAGGCGATGACGGCTGGTTCACGAACACGCTCCGCCTCTATCCGGACGTGTTTCTACGACCGTGGTTGGTGTTCGAGCTGCTGACCTACGGATTTCTGCACGACGTTGACGATTTCAAGCACATCATTTTCAACATGCTGGGACTGTGGTTCTTTGGTCGAATGGTCGAGGAGCGTTATGGAAGCCGCGCGTTCTTGACGTTTTTTTTGGTGGCTGTTGTCGTCGCGGGGCTTATCTGGGTGTTCGGCGAGCTTGTCGCGAATCGGGGCTTCGCTTCGTTCCCGGCAATGCTTGGCGCATCCGGTGGAATCTCGGCCGTGCTGATCTTGTTCGCGATGAACTTTCCGCATCAAACGGTGCTGTTCATGTTCGTCATCCCCATGCCGATGTGGGTGCTGGCGGTATTGTTAGTGCTCTGGGACGCTTACGGCGCCCTTCATCGTTCGGGCAACGTAGCGTTCACGGCCCACTTGGGCGGCGCGGCGTTTGGATTTCTATACTATCGGAGGCGCTGGCAGTTGGAACGCTGGCTGCCAAGCGGCGACTTGCTAAAGCGAATGCGGCCGGGACCAAAGCTGCGTGTCCACGACCCGGATCAGTCCGATACCGACGAAAGCCGCGTCGACGACATTCTGAAAAAGATTCAAGAGCACGGACAAGACAGCCTCACGCGCGGCGAACGCCGCATCCTCGAACGGGCAAGTCGCGAATATCAGAAACGGAGACGATAAGGCAATCGGCTATCAGCTGTCGGCTATCAGCAAGAACGATTGGCCGACAGCCGAAAGCCGAAAGCCGACAGCCAAAATGATCATCGCCGTCACAGGTTCGACCGGCCTGGTAGGTAGCGCATTGGTCGACGCGCTGAAGACCGACGGCCATTCCGTGCGCCGTGTCGTGCGGCAGTCGGCCGGCAGCGGCGCGGATGAGATTCGCTGGGACCCTACAGCCGGGACGATCGACGCGGTCGGGTTTAAGGACGTCGACGCGGTCGCGCATCTGGCCGGCGAAAGCGTTGCCGCACATCGTTGGACCGCAGCCGTCAAACAGGAGATTCGCGACAGCCGCGTCCGCGGCACCAATTTGCTCTGCCAAACGCTTGCCGGTTTAGCTTCAAAGCCCTCGGTGCTCGTGAGCGCCTCCGCCATCGGCTATTACGGCGATCGCGGCGACGAGCGGCTCGAGGAATCGTCGCCGCCCGGCGCCGGGTTTCTGGCCGACGTGTGTCAACAATGGGAGGCGGCCACGAATGCGGCCCGCGACGCCGATATCCGCGTCGTCAATCTGCGGATCGGCGTCGTGCTCAGCCGCAAAGGCGGCGCGCTGGCCAGCATGTTGACGCCGTTTCGGCTCGGCGCGGGCGGCGTCATCGGCAGCGGCCAACAATACATGAGTTGGATCACGCTCGACGACTTAGTCCGCGTGATTCAATTCGCGCTGCACGCGTCGGCGATTTGCGGGCCGGTCAACGCGGTGGCGCCCGAGGCGGTGACCAATCGCGAGTTCACCAAATCGCTTGGCCGCGTCCTCAGCCGGCCGACCATCTTTCCGTTTCCGGCGTTCGCCGCCCGGTTGAAGTTCGGCGAAATGGCCGATGAGCTACTGCTCGCCAGCGCTCACGTGAACCCCGGCGCGCTTTCCGCCGCACGATTCGAGTTCGCGTATCCTCAACTCGAACCAGCGCTTAGACATCTGTTGGTGTAGTCCTCTCGCCTACCTGTCATTCCGAGGTCCGCCGAGGAATCTACGCGGACCCCTCAGCGGACCTCGGGGTGACAATCACA
Source organism: Planctomycetota bacterium (assembly GCA_022614705.1). Lineage (GTDB taxonomy): Bacteria > Planctomycetota > Planctomycetia > Pirellulales > Lacipirellulaceae > JABDGM01. The sequence continues at coordinate 15,018 of JAKEIB010000026.1, forward strand.
AACGGCATCATCGCACGGCCGGATGTCCCCATTGGCCAGTTTCGGCAAGCCGGGTAAACTAATCTGTTTGGCGTACTAAATGCTTAGCCACTAACGGGTTTATGGCGATTCACTCCAAAGTTGTAGTTCTTGGCGGCGGACCGGGCGGCTATGCCGCCGCCTTTCTGGCCGCCGATCTCGGCCTGGAAACGACCATCGTCGAGGCCGATTCGCGGCTCGGCGGCACCTGCTTGCTACGCGGCTGCATCCCGTCGAAAGCGCTACTCCACGTCGCGAAGGTAATCAGCGAAGCCTCCGAAATGACCCACTGGGGCGTCGAATACTCCAAGCCGCGGGTCTCTATCGACAAGATGCGGGCCCGCAAGGAACAGATCCTCGACACCCTCTCCGGCGGCCTCGCCCAGTTGGCCAAGCGGCGGAATGTGCGCGTCATCAACGCCCGTGGGATTTTCGTCGACTCACAAACGCTGCAACTCGAAGACCCCTCCCCTCGCCCCTCCCCAACTTGGGGAGGGGCTGGCGAGCGGCTCACGTTCGATCATTGCATCTTGGCCACCGGCTCCGTGCCGGCAATGCCCAAGATGTTCAAGATCGATTCACCGCGCGTGATGGATTCCACCGGCGCGCTTGCGTTGGAAGACGTGCCGCAGTCGCTGCTGGTGATCGGCGGCGGCTACATCGGCTTGGAAATGGGCACGGTGTACGCCGAGATCGGCTCCGCGGTGACGGTCGTCGAACTCCTGGACGGCCTATTGCCCGGCGCCGACCGCGACTTGGTGAAGCCGCTCGAAAAGCGACTCCGCGAACGCTTCGCCGGAATTCATCTCAACACCAAGGTCGTTGAGCTCAAGGATGCCGGCGAGAAAGTCGACGTCCGCGTTGAAGGCGCGGAGTTCAACGGCACGCATTCGTTCGACCGCGTGCTGGTGTCGATCGGTCGGCGGCCGGTCACTAGCGGCATCGGACTTGAAAACACCAAGGTAAAAGTAAACGACCGCGGATTCGTGGTTGTGAACAACAAACAACAAACGGCCGATCCGCACATCCTGGCGATCGGCGACGTGGCGGGCGAGCCGATGCTCGCCCACAAGGCGTCGCACGAAGGCAAAGTCGCCGCCGAGGTGCTGGCCGGCCATGCGGCGGCGTTCGAGCCGCAAGCGATTCCGGCCGTCGTGTTCACGGATCCCGAAATCGCCTGGGCAGGCCTCATGGCAGACGAAGCCAAACGCACGGGACGCGATGTCGCCGTCGTGCAATATCCGTGGCAAGCGAGCGGCCGGGCCATCGCCATCGGCCGCACCGACGGGCTCACCAAGTGGATCGTCGATCCATCGACCGACCGCGTGCTGGGTTGCGGAATCGTCGGCGCCGGTGCAGGCGAGTTGATTGCCGAGTCCGTCGTGGCAATCGAAATGGGTTGCACGGTCCGCGACGTCGCCGAGTCGATCCACCCACACCCGACGCTCGGCGAAACGCTCTCCTTCGCCGCCGACGTGTACCTGGGTACCGCGACGGAAGTGTATCGGCCAAAGAGAAAATAAGAACCGAACGATTCGCCACGGAGGACACAGAGAGCACAGAGAAAGTCGAACACGAGAACACTAATCTGCACTAATAAACACTTATAGAATCCTATCATAGAGTCGATTAGCCGTTATTAGCGCCGATTAGTGTTCTCCATTTCTTCCTCCGTGACCTCCGTGTCCTCTGTGGTGAATATAATTTCCGCAGGATATCCCGATATGGCAGAAACTGAAACGATCAAGTCGAACTCGCCGATTCCAAACGACGTCGATCCGGCCGAAACGGCCGAGTGGCTCGAATCGCTCGACTACGTGTTGGAACGCAAGGGACCGGAGCGCGTGCAGCAATTGCTCTCCGCGCTGGAGGAGTCGGCGATTCGCAACGGCGTCGAGCTGCCGTTCACGGCCACCACGCCGTACGTCAACACGATTCCGCACGAAAAGCAGCCGCGCTATCCGGGCAAGCGCGAGCTGGAGCGACGGATCAAGAGCTTCGTGCGCTGGAACGCACTGGCGATGGTTACTCGCGCGAATCGCGACTTCGCCGGCATCGGCGGACACATTTCCACGTTCGCCTCGTCGGCCAATCTGTACGAAGTTGGCTTCAATCATTTCTTCCGCGGCCGCGGCGAGAGCGGCTTCGACGGCGACCAGATTTATTTTCAGGGTCACGCGTCGCCCGGCATGTACGCCCGTGCCTTCCTTGAAGGCCGGCTCACCGAGCAAAACCTCATCAACTTCCGCCGCGAGCTGCAACCCGGCGGCGGATTGTCGTCCTATCCTCACCCCTGGCTGATGCCCGAGTTCTGGGAGTTCCCCACCGTGTCGATGGGGCTCGGCCCGATCATGGCCATCTATCAGGCGCGGTTCAATCGTTACCTCACCGACCGCGGCATCATCGACCTGTCGAAGAAACACGTGTGGGCTTTCATGGGCGACGGCGAGTGCGACGAACCCGAATCGCTGGGCGCGATCTCGCTCGCTTCGCGCGAACAGCTCGACAACCTGATCTTCGTCGTCAATTGCAACCTGCAACGCCTCGACGGCCCCGTGCGCGGCAACGGCAAGATCATTCAGGAACTTGAGGGTACGTTCCGCGGCGCCGGCTGGAACGTCATCAAAGTCATTTGGGGCGATGATTGGGACCCGCTGTTGGACCTCGACGAAACGGGCTTGCTGCAAAAACGAATGATGGAAGTCGTCGACGGCCAATACCAGAAGTACGTCGTCTCCAGCGGCGACTACATCCGCGAAGATTTCTTCGGCAAGTATCCCGAGCTCTTGGAGATGGTGAAAAACTACTCCGACGAAAAGCTCCAGAAGATGCGCCGCGGCGGGCACGATCCCGAAAAAGTGTACGCGGCGTTTAAGGCCGCCATCGAATGCAAGGGCAAGCCGACTGTCATTCTGGCCAAAACGATCAAGGGCTACGGCCTGGGTGAAGGCGGCGAAGGCCGCAACATGACGCACAACCAAAAGAAGCTCAACGAGGAGGAACTGCGCGAATTCCGCACGCGGTTCGGCATTCCAATTTCGGATGAACGCGTCGCCGAAGCGCCTTTCTATCGACCGCCCGACGACAGCCCGGAAATGATTTACCTTCGCGAGCGCCGCAAGGCGCTGGGTGGACCCGTGCCGTCGCGTTCGGTGAAGCCTGTCACGATGACGGTCCCGCGCTTGGCCGATTACGACAAAACGATGGCCAAGCTCGTGAGCAAAGGCCCCGGCAAGGACATGTCGACCACGATGGGCTTCGTGCGCCTGCTCGGCGATTTGCTCCGCGACAAGAAAATCGGCAAGCACATCGTGCCGATCGTGCCCGACGAATCGCGCACCTTCGGCATGGAAGGCCTGTTCCGCCAGGTCGGCATCTACGCTCACACCGGCCAACTCTACGAGCCGGTCGATTCCGATCAGATCGCGTTCTACAAGGAAGCCGAAGACGGCCAGCTTTTGGAAGAAGGCATCACCGAGGCCGGCTCGATGTCGTCGTTCATCGCCGCCGGCACGTCGTATTCATCGCACGGCGTGAACATGATCCCCATGTTCATCTACTACTCGATGTTCGGCTTCCAACGAATCGGCGACCTGATCTGGGCCGGGGCCGATGCCCGCGCGAAGGGTTTCATGCTCGGCGGCACGGCCGGCCGCACCACGCTCAACGGCGAAGGACTGCAGCATCAAGACGGACACAGCCTCTTGAACGCGATCGCGTTCCCAACGGTCCGCGCGTACGATCCGGCCTACGCCTACGAGACGGCCGTCATCATCTTCGACGGCCTCAAGCGGATGTACGAAGACAACGAAACGGCGATCTACTACATCACACTGGAGAACGAAAACTACGCGATGCCCGAGATGCCGGCGGGTTGCGAAGAGGGAATCATCCGCGGCATGTATCGCGTTTCGACCGTGAACGTGGAAGGTTTACAGCGCGTGCAACTATTCGGCAGTGGCGCCATCCTCCGCGAAGCGCTCCGAGCCCAACAAGTCCTTGCCGAAAAGTACAAGATTGCGAGCGACGTGTGGAGCGTCACCAGCTACACGCAACTTCGCCGCGACGCGCAGGAGTGCGAGCGGCTGAACATGCTCTATCCCGAAGAGCCGGCGCGCGTCCCCTACGTGTCGCACGTGCTGGCCGGCGCGGACGGGCCGGTGATCGCCGCATCGGACTACGTGCGTGCCCTCGCCGAACAGATCAGCCCTTGGGTCCCCGGCGGCCTGTTTGCGCTGGGCACCGACGGCATGGGCCGCAGCGAAAGCCGCGCCGCACTCCGTCGACACTTCGAAGTCGACGCCGAATTCATCACGCTGGCCGCGCTCTACCAGCTCAAAAAACAAGGCAAGTGCGACGGACAGTGTGTGGCCAAAGCGGTGAGAGAGTTGGGAATCGACCCGGCCAAACAGTCCGCGCTCTATGCGTAGAATGAGTAAGCAGAATTACGAATCAACTGCGTCAGTTGGATCTATGAATCGGCAGCATCGACGGTTGCGTTTCGGTTTGCGAACATTGTTCGGTTTGATCACTATAACGTGCATTATCCTCGCGTTGCTACCTCTCATGACTGAGTGGCGAGATTGGCGACACGCGAGTTGGCACGTCAATGAGGCGCTGAGACTTTTTGCAGAACAGCCTGGTCGCTACGGACCGTACTCTGTACCACTTAAAGGTGTCCAGTTTTACGTATCCGTCGACGGATTTGAAATGCTGCCGAGCGGCGATTCTACGCAGACTCCAAGGGGTAGTCACATTCCGGTTGATGCAGTTTACGTCTTTCCTCCCGGCAAGTGGGCAGCTTCCGCTGACGAAGTGATGCAGATCATGGATCAATTTGCCCGAAAACAAACAACTCGACGCGAGTAGCAGTAACATACGTGTGCTGACTGGCGGTCGAATGCCCACATCATTCGTTGCATTTAATTCATCCGATAAAAATCATGCCGACGCAAATCAAACTGCCTAACCTGGGCGAGAACATCGAATCGGGCGACGTGCTGAGCATCTTCGTCAGCGAAGGCGACGTCGTCAAAGCCGACCAGGACTTGCTCGAAATCGAAACCGACAAGGCGACGATGCCGATTCCCAGTCCCGAAGCGGGCAAGATCACCAAGATTCTGGTCAGCGAAGGCGATACGATCGAGATCGGCGCGCCGATCATGGAAATCGAAGCGGCCGACGCGGACGAGACACCCGCGAAGAAAAAACCGGAGCCGCCCAAAGAGGAAAAAGCGAAAGCGCCTTCCAAAAAGGAACCGGAGCCCGAGCCGGAAGATTCGCAGTCCGCGGAGGATGACGGGCACGCCGAAGTCGCCGAAGAGGTTGAGCAGAAACCGGCGAAGGCCGAGGTGAAAAAATCAAAGCGGCCGGATCGAGAAGACGACGGAACAGACCCCGCGACGCCGAAAGCGACCAAGGCAAAACCGAAGAAATCCGCGCCCACCGACGAAACAGCAACCGACGTTCCGGGCGACGGCCACGCCTCGGCGGCGGCCGGTCCTGCCGTGCGGCGACTCGCCCGGCAACTAGGCGTCGATCTTCGCCGCGTGCGCCCGACAGGTGTCGGCGGCCGGATTACCACGGAGGACATCCGCGCGCACATCCGCGAAACCAACCAGCAAGTCGCCGCCACGATGCCGCGCGGCGTGACGCCACCCGGATCGCCCGACGCCGATGATTTCGGCGGTGTGCGAATCGAAAAGATGTCGCGCATGCGGCAGACGATCGCCCGCAACATGATCCAGTCGTACACGACGATCCCACAGCTCACGAATTTCGACGACTCGGACGTCACCGAGCTGGAAGACATGCGTCAGCAAAGTAAAGCCGACTACGCCGACCGCGGCATTCGGCTCACGACGATGCCGTTTCTCATCAAGGCCGTGGCGTCGTCGCTCAGGCGGCATCCCGTGCTCAACGCGTCGGTTGACATGGAGAACAACCAGATCATTTACAAGGAGTACGTGAACATCGGCATCGCGGTCGACACGGAGCGCGGACTCGTGGTTCCCGTGCTGCGCGACGCCGATCGCAAGAGCATTTCGCAAATCGCCTCGGAAATCGACGAGCTGGCCAGCACCGTGCGCGAGGGTCAATTCGACCTGGACATCCTTCGCGGCGGCACGTTCACAATCAGCAACCTGGGCTCCGTCGGCGGCACTTACTCCACGCCGATCATCAATCCGCCGCAAGTGGCCATCCTATTGGTCGGCCGCTCGCGCACCGTGCCGCAATTTGCGGATGACGTCGTTCTACCGCGGCTGATGATGCCGCTGTCGATCACGTACGACCATCGCCTGGTGGACGGCGCGGCCGCCGCGCGGTTTCTCAACGAAGTGAAAAACTTCCTCGCCGCGCCGGGCCGGTTACTGCTCGCGCCCTAGGCGACTATTCCTTCCACACCGGCCTGTGGCGTTTGATCTCGGATTGGAAGTCGCCCAGGCTCGACCAATAGAGCCGCTCACCCAGGTCGACTTCGGTCACGGCGACAGTGCCCCAAACTTTCGCTTGGGCAATGACCCGCCCCTCGCGGTCGTAGACGCCGGAAATCATCCAATCCAGTGAAACATCGCAGTACGTGCTGCTCACAACATGCACGTGGTTCTCGCAGGCACGCGCCGCGGCGAGGCGTGGATTGCATCCGGCAACCGGGAAGGCAATGATCTCCGCGCCGCGCAGGCTGAGCTGACGCGCGACCTCGGGAAAGAAACCGTCATAGCAGATCATCATCCCGATCTTACCGAGCCTGGTATCAAAAACCGGGTATTCGTGGCCCGGGGCGACGCCGGCCTCAATCTCGCTGCGAGGTAGCGCGACCTTGCGATACTTTCCAATCAACGCGCCGTCGGGGCCAATCAATACTGCTGTGTTGAAGACCAGCGGCGCGTCGCGCTCGACCAAGCCGACGACCAGATGCAACGCACGTTCTTTCGCCAGGCGTCCGAAATATTCCGTGGATGGACCAGGAATCGGCTCGGCGGCTTCTGCATAGCTCAAGTCATTGCCGGTGCAGGTGATCGTTTCGGGCAATACGACCAGATCGGCCTGTTGGCGAGCTGCTTCGGCCAGCAGCGGCTCGAACTGTTGGCAACTATCCATGGCCGTTTTCCCACCGTGCGGCACGTAATGCACGGCCGCTAAGCGCACCTTTCGAGGCGATGGTGGATCACAAGGTTCCAATCCCAGATCGCTCCACTCGACGCGGGCATTGGCCGCCCAGCGAAGATGGAGCTCGACGATCGCCATCCGCGCCACCTCGGGAACATGGTACACGCCTTCCAGCGAGACCCATCCATCGCTGTCCAGTTGACCATCGTGTGGATATTCTGGCTCCGCAACCGGCGCCTCCTCCGGCGCGTACGTGTGCGCGCCGGGCGAATCGCGCCGCACGACTTGGCCCTGCTCATCGCGCCACAGAATCCGCGCGAGCACACACCGCTCGGGCGAATCGATGCCGGTTGCTCGCCTCCGTACGTGGAAGTGATACCATCGCCCACCCTCGACTTGGAATGTCTTTTCCCAATGGCCATCGAGCCCGTTCTGCGCCCCGGTTTCCGCGACCAGCGAGCCGGTCCGCCGTGGTCCGCCCGTGGCATCAAAGGAAAACGCTGGTCGAATCTCGTCGCGCGCGGAGCGCGCTACCCAGCCTTCCTGCGCGCAAGCACAGCGTGCAAACCACATGAACGCCAGAATGCAAATGACGTGGCGCCGCACGGGCCGCCTGGGATTTCGAGTTTTCGCCGCCTGAAAGTATTTCGGTTCCATCGTGGTATACCGTAAGCCCTTCTGCCTCTCGATCCGACGAATCTATTTTGCCACGCCGTTGAGCAACTCTAACAGCGTGCCGCGAATTCTGGGTTCGGCATCGACGGCCAGATAACTCGATTTCGCCCGCCACGTTTCGTAGCCGCCCTGTGCGTGCTGTTCGGGCGTGGGCAAGTAACCGTTATAGCCATTGGCCAGCTCGATGGTGAACGTCAGCGGCAGCGGGCTGTCCCGCTTGATTGCCAGGCCGGTTTCCACGAATGTTTCGCACGGGCTGCTCACAATGCCCACCTCGCCGATGCGGATCGCTTGCAACTGTACCCGCACGGTGGCCGGGTACTCCGCGAGGTCGAGTGATTCTAATGCGTAAATTGCCCGCAGGTCGTGGTATGGCCCTTCGCCTGATTGCTTCAGTATTTTCTTGGCGCGGACCAATTCGTCTTCGTTCGGCCGGCGCACGCCGAGTTCGATTTCCGTTTCGCGCATTGCCAGCGGCGCCCAGTTGCGCCATTCAATCCGCTTGTAGGCCGCGTGGGCCGACTCGGCCACGTCGGCGGCCACCAGGCGGATTTGCTCGAACGGCTCACGCCTGGCAGCACCCTCGAAAAAGTTAATGTTGTTGATGTCGCCGCTGGTGCCGTTCGACATGATGCCCACGAATGCCGGCTCGACCTGGTCGGCGTCGATCAGTCGCGCGAAGTGCCGGGCGAACGCGCCAAAGTAATCGGCCGAAAGCGCCCGCGGCGGCACCCCCCCGACATAGTGCAGCGCATAATTGGCCAGCACGGCGATTGGCCGCCCATCGAGCGCCTGCACCGCCAAGATGGGAACCTCCGGATCGACCGGCCCGGCCGGTTTCAGCAGCCGCGCGCCGGCGGCGGACGGATTTGTTCGCACCCGGTCCGCACCGCGGTCAAATGGGTCGACGAACGCCGGTCCCGGTCGCATGTACCAGCGGCGGTTGAACACCTGCCGCGGGTTGTTCCCCACCGCCCACCCGATCCGCGCCGGCTCGCGCTGCGCGTGTGCCCGGACGATGCCTTCGGCAATTCTACCCGTTAAATAGGCGCAATACTCCTCCTCAACTCGACTCTGAAACACTCGTGTTGCGGTGACGCCCGTGTGCGTGTGCGTCGCCGAGCAGAGGATGTGATCGATGGATATGCCCGTTTCCTGCTGGGCCTTCGCCTTGGCTGCATCGAAAACCTCGCGCGGGATCATGCAACTGTCGCACACGGCGATCGCGATTTTCGTCGCGCCGTTGTCGAGCACCAGGCATCGCGCGTGCAGAGGATCGTGCGCTTCGCCGGCGCTCCAGGGCCTCATACTCCCGTTCGCATCGACCGGGAATTTCGTCGGAGTGATGTCGATGGCGTACGCGCCGGCGCGAAGAACCGGACCGCTTTCTTGGGCTGCCAATCCCGGGACGGGTATCCGGGCTGCCCAAGCCGCGATGAATATGACCAGCCGGACACCGACCAACGTCAAGACTGCTTTCATCGGACAATCTCCACACGGAGCACAACCTGGCTTCGGCCCAGGTACGGAATTGTCCCGATTATAGCAGACGCGCCGCGCCCGCGCGGTTCCACAACGAAGTCAAAAACCTCATCGCCGCGCCGGGCCGGTTACTGCTGGCTCCCGGAGCGCCGCCCGGCTTTGTCGAACAGCTGCTGAAGCGGCAGCTCGAAGCCCGGCAGCACGCTGCCCCCAGTTAACGAATCGCTAAGCGAAAGCTGGCGAGCTCGATCGCGGTCTTCATACACGGTCGCCGACTGCGAAGCTGGATCGATAAACCAAACCAATCTCACGCCCGCGATGAAATAGTCGTCCAGCTTGCGCTCCATTTCAGCCCGGGTATTGCCCTTAGATAGCACCTCCACGGCGAGATCGGGCGCAAGCGCTGGCACCGGTTCCGCGGGAAGCACCCGGCCCGGAAAATGCCGCCAACTCAAGAATGCAACATCGGGAACGCGAATCTGATCTCCGAGAATTCGCAACGTCCCGTCGGCGCCGAGTACGATTCCCAAGTCATTTTGTTCGACAAATCCTTGTATCAAATACCCCAAAATCATCGCCAAGCGCGATTCGAAATAGCCCATCGTTTTCTCCACGAGGACACCATCGATAAGCTCGCAGATTCGATCTTCCGAGTTCTGCACACGCAGCAAGTCCTGCTCGGTAGCCAGCCCAGGCGGCGGCACCATGCGAATTCGCTCCAGCGGAATCCCGCCGAGTTGTTCTTGCATTTCAGCAGCGGTCACGAAACCGGTGGCCATAAAACGATTACCAATTCGTGCCAGTGGATGAATCGGACCTGATGATTGTCGTGCAATGACTCTTCCATTATATCCGGGCCGTCCTTCGTCAGTAATTGCTAAATCCCTTACGGCGGAGGTCCCAAAAAATCTACTGCTTAATCGCCTGCAGCGGGAAGCACAGCACCGGGATCGCCATCGAGGCGACGCCGAGGATCCAGCGGAAGTCGTCGAGCTCTACACTGTCGTCGGCCGTGGGCGGATGGTGAATTCCTAAAAGAATCACCAGGATCAACATCGGCGTCCAGATCGCTGCTTGGTCTAAGTTCAGCACCACGTACGCAATGGCGATGATGATGAACGCGCGGGCGATTTTGTACGCATCGCGGCCGAAGAGGGCGTAGATCGTGTGGCCGCCGTCGAGCTGGCTGACCGGCAGCATGTTGAGCCCCGTAATGAGCATGCCGACCCAGCCGGCCATGAAATACGGATTGAGTTGCGACACCGAGACCCACGCGGCCCGATCGGCCCATTGCGGGTGCATCCATTCGATCATCCACCGCACGATCACCGGGTTGTACAGCTGGATATCGTGCGGCGTGGGCGGATTATGCAGGTCGAGCTGTTTGACTCCGATGTAAAGTATCGGCGCGGCGACAACCAAACCGGCCAGCGGGCCGGCGATGCCGATGTCGAAGATTTGCTTGCGATTGGCGCGCATCCCGTCCATGCTGATCACCGCGCCCATCGTGCCGATGAGACTGAACGGCACGGGAATGCACAGCGGATAGCTGGCCGGGATGTGGTAGCGCACCGTCTGCAAAAAGTGGCCCATTTCGTGCGTCAACAGAATGGCGAGCACCGCGCCCATGTAGGTGAGACCCTGCCGCCAATTCGTCGAAATCAAATGCTGCATCATGTCCGGCGAATTGATCAACTGCGGCCGCCAATTCGCGGCGCCGACCCAAAACGTCGACAGACACGTTGCGATAAACAATAAGAGCGGCAGCGTCAGGCGTCGCCGCACGCGCGAGCGAAGATGCGATGCGCGTAACTCGTCGCCGGCGATCCATTCTGAGCCGGACGGACGGTCGACCGATTTGCGCCGCGGACTGCCCGACGATTGCCGTGCCGCAACATCTCTCCCGTCACCAGAGTCGGGGAGATCCGAGTCGTTGGGGACGGGACTGCTTGGCGAAGCGAGCGGCGGCTGCTCCGGCGGGCGAGGTTCCAAGGGGCTCGACGTGCTCATGGGAGAATAATACCACGCAAGCCACGCCGGGCGAAGTGGGACGAGGAGGAGCGAAGAGCATGGAGCGTGGAGCACGGAGCAACAGTCTTCAAATTGTCTCCGTGCTCCATGCTCCGTGCTCCATGCTCCCTGCTTATTCACACCTCAATACTCTTCACCGCGCTCGTGCCACACGCACGCGCTGCGGACAAGCATCGCGCAGCGCGCTCAATCATTCGCGTCGGATCAAAGTTCTTGGGCACGACGCTAGCAGTTGCGACTCCGATGCTCAACGTCGCGGGCGCGTCGCCGTCGGGCTCCGATTGGTGAGCGAGAATCCCGGCAAACTCCGCGATTGCATTCTGGGCCACTGCCAAGGCCGCGCGACGCTCGCAATTTGAAATGATCGCGGCTGTGCGCCGATCAGAAAGCGATATCATCGCTACATTCTCTTGTTCGAGCACGGCGCACGCGCTTGCCAAGGCGCGTCGCGCCTGGTGGATCGCAAGCTGGGAAGTTGGTTCCCGCCTTGCCCCCGCGCCGTGTGGTTCCATGATGATGAGGCTCAGCTCGTGCCGATGATCGCGACAACAAATTGCCGAGGCCACCAGCTTGCGAGCGAGCATCGCAACAGTTGTCGCCTCGCCGCAACCACTTGCGATCGCAGCGATCGACTTGCCATCCAATGGATGCGCCGCATGCTGTTCTTCGCGACATGCGACATCGTGCTCGTCGTCCGTTTTCTTTGGGCCAAGAAAGCTCTGCATCGCGCGAGACAGCTCGCTCGTAGATGCGAGCACGCTCGCGCAGGCGCTTTCCTCGGCCGAACCGCGCGACGGTTCGCCGGCAATCTGCTCGCTAAGCGCGGCCATCTGACGATGGGCTTCCAACAACGTCTGCTTGTAATCCCGCTCGTCCGTCAACTCAAGCGACAGAACCTGGCCCAACTGATCGACTTGCGTCTGTAATCCCTCGACCAACGAGGCCAACTTCGACTTGGTCATTCCACGATAGACCTTGCCCGCCTCGAGCAAGTCAGGCAGCACATGCAGCCGGCCTTGGCCAACCAGTTGCATCAGCATTTCGGCCAGATGCAGGATTTGCGGAAGATCGGCCTGGGGTGATTCCATGCGAGCCAAGCGCGCGGACCGCTTCGGCATCGCGATCGCATCCACCAATCGTTGTGGAAGCTGCCACCGCGCGAGCAGCGACGCGCCGAGTTGAATATGATCGAAGCCAAGCGTGTCGTGCTCCAGCGACGCAAGGTGGCATTTTTCTTCAATCACGCCCGTGAGAAATCGAGCGTACAGCTCACCCAATTCGCGCAGCAACACCAGAATGCCGATGTCTTGCAGCAATCCGGCAATGAACGCCTCGTCGCCCGGCTGATTCCACAATTGTTCGGCCAGCAAGCGCGCTGCGACGGCACGAGTCAGCGTGTTCGTCCAATACCAGCGCAGTTCGCGGGCCGCCACTTCGGCGAACAGCGCGTCGGGCAGACTGAATCCCAGTACCAACAGCTTCAATGGCTTGATGCCCAGTAAGCCAATCGCCTGATTGAGATCGGCCACCGGACGATTCAGCCCGAACAACGAGCTGTTGACCACGCGCAGGATCTTGCATGTGAGAGCCGGATCCTGAGCCACGCAATCCTTCAGTCGCTGAGCATCAACGCGCGGTTCCTCGGCCAGACGCACCAGCTCCATGGCGACGGTGGGACGACTATACAGCGCGATCGCCCGCGATGCGATTCGCTCCAGTTGGTTCGCCGTATCAGTCATGGGCGGCACGTGCAAGAACCTGCAGCAGTCAGTCATTCTGAGCGAAGCGAAGAATCTGTAATGCGAGCACGGAAGATCCTTCGCTGCGCTCAGGATGGCAGGTTGGGCTAGCTTGAAACCGGTTCTAACCAAATCTAGCTCACCCCGGCCTCGCGGCGATTTGCTAGCACATTCGCTATCGCCGAAATAAACTGATCGGGCGCACGCGCGTTCGGCTCGCGGATTTGGCTAGGTGGTACCGTCATCCCGCGGCTAAAATGGCGACTCCTGGCCGAATGACGCGGCCGGAAAGGATGCCGGCAATGGATTCTTTTGGCGAAGCTCGGCGAGGAACCTCACTGCGTCCGCGGCAGCTTTTGCGATCGTGGACAGCGATTCTTTTGGCTTCCAGCCTGAATCTCATCGTGCTGCAAGCCGCACTTGCTGACGAAGCAACTCCGACACCCAGAACTCGCCAAGTAGTAGCGCAGGCCGCTCAGCAGCTTGCCATCGTCGAAAGCCTTCGCCACGATGCATCGTTCGCCGACGTGTGCTTTGTCGATCGCGCGTCGGGCTGGGCCGTCGGCGACCGAGGCGTCATTTGGCGCACGCAGGACGGCGGAGCAACCTGGCAGCAACAGGCCTCTGGCGTAACGTGCCGGCTGAGTTCGGTATTCTTCGCCGACAAACGCCGCGGCTGGGCAGTCGGCGGCGAATTCGAGCCGTATACCGCCGCGACGCGCGGCGTCGTGCTCCGCACCGACGACGGCGGCGACACGTGGAAGTCAATCCCGCGGCTCATGCTGCCGAGTCTGGCGCGAGTGAAGTTCTTCGACGGCCGCCGAGGGATTGCCATCGGAGCAGCGTCATCAATTCACCCCTCTGGCGTATTCGTCACACAAGATGCCGGCGACACATGGCAGCCGATGCCGGCCGATCGCACGGGCGGCTGGCTGGCCGGTGATTTTCTGGATGAAGATTCGGGCGCGGTTGCGGGAACGGCGGGCCGGTTTGCAACAATCGCACGACGCCAAATTGTCAGCTCTTCTCTCGTTGTGGACTCGTTGCGGTCGCATCACGCCATGCGACTCATCTCGCCAATTGGCGGCTGGATCGTCGGCGACGGCGGACTCGTGCTAACGACCAAAGACCTCGGCCACAGTTGGCAATCGCCGCCCGGCGAATTGCCCGAGTTCGCCTCGGATCACTTCGACTTTCACGCGCTCGCGGTGATCGGGCCGCAAGTCTGGATCGCCGGCTCGCCCGGCACGCGCGTCTTCATTTCGCCAGACGCTGGCCAAACATGGCAGGCGTTTCCCACCGGGCAGTCGACGCCGCTGCGCGCGATCACGTTCGTCGACGCCGAATGCGGCTGGGCCGTCGGCGACCTTGGCAACATCCTGGCGACTGACGACGGGGGCCGCTCGTGGAAACCGCAACGCTCCGGCGGCTGGCGCGCCGCATTACTCGGACTCTTGGCTGAAGCGACCGACGTTCCGCTTGAGCTCCTCGCCGATTATGGCGCTGCCGAAGGTTACATCGCGGCCGTCGAGATTCTGCATACGGCTACATACTCCGATTCCGCGAGCGAGCACTTCGCGCAACAACGGAATCACGAGGCCCTATTGCTCGCTGGTGCCGCGGCGGCCAATTCGGCCTGGCGATTTCCGCTGCCGCCGCGCGAGCTGTCCCACTCGCCAGCCGACCTGTTGGCTGAGCTTAATCGAGCGAGCGACGGCCACGCGATCGAGCAAATCGAGCGGCAACTCGTGCGCGCTATCCGCATGTGGCGGCCGGATATCGTCGTGACACACAACACGAAGCTGGAAACCTGCGAGCCGCGAGCGGCCATCCTTGCCGCCCTGATTCAGCAGTCAATCAACGCCGCGGCTGATCCAGCGCGGCACGGTGAGCTGGCGTCGGACGTTGGACTTGCCCCGTGGCAAGTCAAAAAAACATATGGATTACTTCCGTCCGCAACGCAGGGTGCCGAAGCGATCGCGATCAACCGATTCTCGCCGTGGCTCGGCACAACTTTGGCCAACTTCGTCGCCCCGGCCCGACAGACGCTCGGCGCGGCCAGTGCGCCGCCCGAACAACTCCAATTAGCACTGCTCGGCAACAGCTTACAAGGCGGCGGCTCGCGCGGCATCTTTCATGGAACTTCGCTCTCCCCAGGCTCCGAAGCGCGCCGACCGCAACCCGAGCTGCCGGTCAACGACCTTGCCGAATTGCGGAAACTGGCGGACAGGCGACGGCATCTGGCATCGCTTCTGGAACGAACCGAAGGCAACGCGGTTTGGGCCGCGCATGTCGGCGAACTGACGGACGGTTTGAACGCCAACGACGGCGGCGAGCTGCTCGCTCAGCTCGCCGACGGCTACCGGGCGGCCAGCCGACTCGATTTGGCCGCCGACACGTACTTTCTCCTTTCGCGCCGCTATCCGGATCATCCATTGGCCGATCGAGCCCTGCTGTGGCTCGTGCAGTTCTACGCGAGCAGCGAAGCAGCACACCGTTCGGGGTCGCGTGGATCGAGGAATGTTCGACAGGCGGCCATGGAGTTTGCCGATTCCGTCGAGGACCGTCGGGGACTGGCTCATTTTGCGGAGTCTTCGGAGCAAAATGTGCCTGTCCCCCTTCCAGAATACGGTTCTGGGATAGGTTCTAAAGCGGGCGTGACGCAAGCGTCGGCGATTGCCCCTGGCGTTGATTCATCGCCGGCCATTGGATTGTCGCGCGACGACCGATTGCGTCGCGCGATTCAACTTGCCGAGTACTTGCACTCAGCGCGGCCGGAACTTTACGCGGAGCCGCGAATTCGCTTTGCGGAAGTGGCCGCCCAGAGGCAACTCGGCTTCACCAACCCTGCTCGACGATACTTTCTCACGCTGCGGCAATTGCCCGAAAACAATCCCTGGCGGTGCCTCGCCGAAACCGAAAATTGGCTCGCGCAGCCGGCCGATCTGCCGCCTTCCGCAGCGCTCGGCGCATGCCGCCCGACACACAATCGCCCACGCCTCGACGCTAAATTCGACGAACCCTTCTGGGACGCCGCCGACCGCTTGCCGCTGCGCTCCAATTCTGATTCCCCTCCCCGCTCTGGGGAGGGGTTAGGGGAGGGGCGACCGACTGCTGAAGTCCGTTTTGCTTTTGACCAACAATATCTTTATGCTGCCATCCACTGCCCAAAAGCTGCTGGCGTCGAGTATAAGGACGACGATCGGCCTCGCCCACGCGACGCCGATTTGACGCAACATGATCGAGTGACGCTGCGTTTCGATACCGACCGCGACTTTACCACCGCGTTCGAGCTGACGGTCGACGCCCGCGGCTGGACACACGAAGCATGTTGGGGCGACGCGCGCTGGAATCCGGATTGGTTCGTTGCAGCCGGTGGCAACGACGAATCGTGGACGGTCGAAGCCGCCGTGCCGCTGGCGGAGCTGGTCTCTGAACCACTGGCCGCGCGGCATGTATGGGCCGCGAGCGCCTGTCGCACAATCCCCCGCACCGGCTTTCAATCCTGGACAGGCAATGCGGCCGACGATTCCCCGGCCCAGTTCGGTTTCCTAATCTTCGAGTAACGGGGACTGGCTCATTTTGCGGCGGGCACCATCGCCGCGATGGTCGCGGAGCAAAATGTGCCTGTCCCCTTCGCTTTGCGCTCTACTCTTGACACGCTATTCTAATTCGTTAGAATACGAAACACCGCGGCAATCGCATCGGCAATCGCCGGAAGAAAGGAAACTCGATGGCCAGGCCACCCAGCACGCATCCAACGGACGGGGAACTCGAGATTCTGCGAGTATTATGGGATCGCGGCCCATTGGCGCTCAGCGAACTCTGCCAATCGCTGCGCCGCCAGCGCGACGTGGCCACCACCACCGTCGCCACGATGCTCCGCGTAATGCTCGGCAAACGGCTTGTGAAACGCAAACGGGCCGCGCGGGGCCACCAATGGTCGGCCTCCGTCACACAGTCGGCCGCCGCCAACTCGATGGTCGGCAAACTCGTCGACGGCATCTTCGACGGCTCTGCCCAACGCCTCGTCGCCCACCTCGTGGAAGCCGGCCAACTTTCCCCCAAGGAACTGGCCGAGCTACGCGAACTCATCGATTCAAACCGAGTCCCACGCAAAAGCGCGAAGTCGCAACGAACATGAGAAGAAACATCGCAAACACAAGTACAACCGAACTCATTGGAACAGGAGGAAACAGAGGCAACAGAGACCATGAATTGCAAACTCCGTTCCCTCTGTTTCCTCCTGTTCAAAAATGCTTTTCCAAAAACTTTGCGCCTTCGCGCCTTTGCGTGAAACCTAATCTTAGCGAGATCAAGCAATGAACACGTTCTTTGCATTCGCTGGCCTGGAAGTGTGGCACATCGCGGGTTGGACGATGCTGCATTACTTGTGGTTGGGCGCACTCGTCGGCGTCGTCGCGCTCGTCTCTCGCGCGTTACTACACCGCGCGGCGCCAAACGTTCGATACACGGTGGCGCTCGGTTGGCTGATGCTGCTCGCAATCCTGCCGATTGGAATTGCCGCGTGGCTTGTCGGCGCAGATTCCCCTCCCTTCCAGGTCGCAGATCCGCCGCGGCGGGGAGGGGTTAGGGGAGGGTTCGTCGACAATGTCGAACCCGTTGCAACCGCTGGGTCAATCGAACCGAAGGCCATCGAGTTAAGCGATCCAGACTCGACATTGGCGATCAATGACGCAGATATTGATACCGAGGCTGCCACGAAACAGTCGCCGTATTCCGAACCCTCCCCTAGCCCCTCCCTAATAGGGAGGGGGATCTCAATCGCCGCGCTCGAACAGTGCGTGCCTTATCTCCCCTGGGTTTGGCTTGTCGGCACGCCGATGACGTTTGCCTTACTGACCGCCGGGCTTGTTGGCACAAAACGACTGAGGCGCGCCAGCCGTGCGATCGATGACGGCCCCATCACAACCCTTCTATCCCGGCTTGCCTCTTCGCTTCGCATCACCCACCGCGTCAGTCTCGCCGTCTGCGACCGCATCGCCTCGCCCGTGCTGGTCGGCATCGTGCGGCCAATCATCCTGCTGCCCCCCGCCGCGCTCACCGGCTGGAGTCCCGACGAAATCGAAATGGTGCTGCTCCACGAGCTGGCGCACGTCCGCCGCTGGGACAACCTCGTGAATCTCATCCAACGACTGATCGAATCGCTGCTATTCTTTCACCCCGCCGTCTGGCTGATCTCGACGTGGGTCCGCCGCGAGCGCGAAACCTGCTGCGACGCCTTCGTCGTCGGCCGCACACTCCGCCCGCACGCCTACGCCGAGCTGCTAGTTGCCCTATCCGCCCAACTGTGCGAGCCCAGCGAGCCGGGGCGTCCCCGCCCCCGGTTCCTTACTGTTGGCGCTTCGAGCGCCATATCCGCCGGCCCCTTGCGCTCGCGCATCCGCCGCATCCTGCAACTGGAGGACGATCCCATGCTCATTTCCGGCAAATCGTTAACCCTCATGCTGGCCACCTTGTTCATCGCCGCCACACTCGCCGTCCTCTACCTGCCCGCGCTCGGCCAGGCGGAAGAATCCACCACAGAGGCCACAGAGAGCACAGGGAAGGATTTACATTTGGCTGCGCAGGAAAAAACGCAGAAGAATCTGAAGCGGCTCATCATGGCAGTGCACAACAATCACGCGAATAGGAACTCGTTACCTGCACATGCTATCTACGACACGGACGAGAAGCCGCTGCTAAGTTGGCGGGTGCATTTGCTGCCATTCCTCGCGGAAGAACAACTGTATCGTGAATTCCATCTCGACGAACCATGGGATAGCGAGCACAACCGCAAGCTCATCGGTCGGATGCCGGACGTATTCAAGAATCCAAAGGTCGTCAAACCGGGCGTGACGAATTACCTCGCAGTCGTTGGCCAGGAATGCGTCTTCAATGGCACGCCCGCCGGACTGACGTTTTCCGCCATCACGGACGGAACTTCGAAGACCATTGCGATTGTCGAAGCCGATGCGGACAGCGCTGTCGTGTGGACGAAGCCGCAGGATTGGGAATTTGATCGGTCGCATCCAGTCGACGGACTTGGCTCGGTATGGGGCGACCATTGGTACGCAGCCTGGGTTGACGGCAGCGTCCGCCCAGTCGACAACAGCGAACCCGCCGATGCCATCGGGCATCAGTTCACGCGCGCCGGCCGCGAGCTAAAGAGCTTGCAAGAAAGCGCCAATCGAAGTGCCGCAGGAGGGCCAGTGGGAGAGGCGGGGTCTGAGGGCCTGCCGGCCGATCCTTTGATAGGATATGGTCCTGCAGCTCGCGCCAAGTTCCCCTCGCTCGATGACCAGAAACTGGCCGATGTAGCTTGGAAACGGCTTCGGTGGGAGCTCGAGCCGATCGGAGATGACGATCTGAAACGCGTGCAAACGCTGGGCTACGAGGGCGGACTGAAAGTGGGTCACGGGTCGGCCGTAAGAAGAAGAGTCTTTGGTGACGGTTTCGGAGGCGGTGGAGAAGCTATTCAGGTCGGCGACATCCTCGTCGGCCTCCACGTCTGGCCGACAACGACGATGAAGTCCGTCGCGGAACTGCTCAGTCGCGACGATCTGGCCGAGCTTAGTCCGCTCAAGTTCTACGCGGTCCGCCGCGAAGGAGACGGTCCGGCCGAGAAAAACCCCGCAGGCGAAATCATGCCGCCTGCCGACATCGTCATTACCGGCCGCGTTTCCGTTCAGTTCGGTAGCGGATTTGGCGGCATGGGAACGGGACCTGGACGCACTGAACAAACCCCTAGCATTATTGGTCCCGCGCAGTCGCAGCCGGCGACCGCGCCGAGTGTATTTTCTCCGGCGTCAGCCACACGTCCCGCATCCGCGCAAGGGCTTATCGTGTATTTCTTTCACGCCGAGGATTCCTTGCCTTCGCGCCGAATGAAACCCATCGTGGAAAGAATTGCCAAAAAGTTCTACCCAGTCGTGCGTTTCCTTGTAATGGATGTCGCGGAAAAACCCGAGACGGCAAAAGAATTGAATGTCGATAGCGTGCCGACTTGCATCATTGTGCGCGATCGAAAAGTAATCAATCGGCTCGTTGGCATCCAGTCCGACAAACAGTTGCACGACGCGATTAGTTCGGCACTGAATGCCTGGACCGATTCGCCCGTCGATCGGCCTGCGGCGGCAGACGCGGCGGTTTCCAACCCTGACGTCCCAAGCCATGTGCTCCCGCCCGCTGAGGCCGAAGCGGCGCCTCCGCCCAAGTCGCGAACGCGCCGGCCTCGCGCGCACGATCCGAATACATTGCCGTTGCCGACCAATGCCGCGCCACCGCTCGTCCCATCGGGCAGCAAATCCGCCCTCCGCTACGACGGCAAGTCCTTCGACGATTGGCGCACGGAATGGCAAACAGAACTGAGCACCAAAAAGCGGCTCGATGCGGTAATCGCCCTCGCCGCATTCGGCCGCGCCGGCTACGACAAAGAAGCGGTTGACGCGAGTCTCGACGTGGCGGGCGAGTACGATTTCAATACGATCGACAACACCGGAGAGGGCTCAATAAAGAATGCTGTACTCAACCACTTGGCCCCTTATGGCCACGCGCAAGACATGGCAAGACATTGGGTTCCCAACTTGACAGCGAGGCTGGCGAAAGAACCGCAGAAGTGGCAATCGCTCGCCATCGCCCTTTTGCATCGCCTGCAAACCGACGATAAAGACACGATCGCGATCCTTCGTTCGCTCGCCGAGGACGGGCCCGAAGGAGTACGCCGCGCGGCCCTTGGCGCGCTAGTGCGCTCAAACCGATTGCAAAGCGGCGGTCCGCAGATCGACGACACGACGCAGGCCTTGCTTACCGCTTCGCTCAAGAGCAAGGACCCGGCAGTCATTCTATCCGCCCTCGACTCGCTCTATTACCAGCCGGTGCCTGGCGGAATACCTGGAACACCACAACTGGTATTCCAACCCGAATTGGTCCCCCTGTTGTTTCACTCCGATAAAAAAGTTCAGCAGTCCGCTCGCTATTGCCTCGCGCGCATTCAGGAAGACGATGCGCCGCAAGTCGTGGAATCCCTGTTGGCCATTCTTAAAGACGATTCCCGACAGAACGATCATCTGGCGGCCGTGCGAGCGCTCGGCGCGATCGGGCCTCACGCGGAACCAACCGTACCGCAACTGGAACGCATTCTCGAAAAGTCCGACGACATGGCGCTACGCGTCGCCGCCGGATACGCGATCGACGCCATTGAGAAAGAAAGCCGAGGTCAAAATCAACTCCTGCAGCAATCCAATACGTTGTCATCGGATGAGAAGGAGCAAGCGCGGTTCATCCAACTAATGAACGCCGAAAGCGGAATACAGGAACCTAACTAACGTGACATTCTAAAGCCGCCAAAGCGACTTTTGTCGGCATAGATAGAACGGACACGATGGGTTAAAATGGAACTGGTAGTTATGCCATAGAAGAGTTTTGCATCCATGTCACAAATCCAGATTCCCGACGCACTCCTCCAGCAAATCGAAGCCGCCGGCGTCACCGGCGCCGCGGTCGATGCGTTCGTCCAGCAAGCGGTTCGCGAGAAGCTTGTCGCCGACCAGCGGCGGACAAAGTTTTTCAGCATCTCCGACGAAATGCGCGCGGCGATGAATGAGCAGGGGCTCACAGAGCAACAACTGCTTGCTGAGTTCGATGCACTCCGTCGCTCAACGTAGGCCTGGCCGTGGCAGAACCGCTCGCCGTCGACGCGAATTGTCTCGTTTCGGCAATGTTGGGCGGGCGAGCCCGTGAGATCATCTTTTCGGAGCGCTTTGAATGCTACTCGCCGCAGGCCACTCTCTTCGAGGTTTCCAAGCACCTGTCGTGACTCGCCAGCAGACTTCGTAAACCCGAGCTTAAGCTTTTCGAAGAATTTCAGTTGCTGCCGATAGTCGCTTGTCAGCCAGCGGACTACGAGCGTGAAGTGGAGCGGGCAGCCCAGCTCATCGGACAACGTGATGCCTTGGATATTCCCTTGCTCGCGCTGGCCCTGGCGCGACGCTATCCGGTTTGGTCTGATGACCGTGACTTTCAAGGGATCGCAGAAATTCAACTTTTCACGACAGCTGATCTACTCACACGCCTTGCTGCGCAGTAGTACGTCGTCGCCGAGACATTTAACCAAGCCGGTATCGAAACTCCTTCTAGACTATCTCAAGCATGCGAAAGGCGGTTCCGCAAAGAGGGGAATAAATCTTCCGGCTTCTTACCAGTCATCCGTAAATAGAGCGCGTCCGGACAAAGGTCGATCTCTCCGGGCCACTCAACAGCCCCGTCGGCCGTGACCGTCACCTGCTCGAATTCGCCCGGTTTTTCCCATGCCGCGAAAACACTGCGCCCGACGAACTCCGATAGATCGACCATGCCGCTCTCGCCGTTGTCGAATCGCAACTCCAGCCGGTAACCGGGCAACGCCTTGGCTTCGCTGATTTCCATACCTTTAGGATAGTATCTGCCGCTCGTGCAGTCGATGCACACGCCGACACGACACTGCTCCAAAGTGGCCAAAGAATACTTGTAGCAATTGGCCACCCTTCCTGCTAGACTCTTATCTATACTGATGTTCACTCAACCGCGCCGTTCGCCAGCCACCTGGCTGACGGTCGCACGCGATGCGACCAAAACGTGGCGCGCAGCCGGCGCTTGGCCTGCGCAATGCCGGCCAGTCCCCCGGGGACTGGCTCATTTTGCGGAGTCCGCGGAGCAAAATGTGCCGGTCTCATTCCCCACGGTCAACTATGCACTTTCCCGGCAATGCTGACCCACAACATGTTGTGTCGCAGTCGTCCGAACCCGTCCACCACCGACCCCGAAAAATTTGTCCCGTTGTGTCCCCTTTCGGAAAAAGCCATTTGGCACGCCCGTCCCTGGGGCCGTGCCCTTGTGGTCGCTATACTGCCGCACATGGGAATCCTCATTGGCATGGATGAAGCCGGCTACGGCCCCAATCTGGGCCCGCTCGTGGTCGCCGCCACGGCCTGGGAAGTGGCGGAGGAGGTGTCGGGTGTCCGGTGTCCGGTGTCAGGGAATAGCCAGAACAACGGTTTGCCGATTGGGAAGACTGGTTTGAAATCCGCAATCCGAAAGGAGTTCACCCGCCGCGGCGGGCAATCCGAAATTGAATGCGACCTCTACCGCTCACTCCGCAACATTGTGTCCAAATCGGCCAGCGAGCGACGCGTTGCCATTTCCGACTCGAAGTCACTCTATCATCCAGGCCTGGGTTTACGGCAGCTCGAACGCGGCGTACACACGGTTTTGCTCGCGGTGCAAGAGCAAGTTAATTGTTGGTCGGCGATGGTGCACTGCTGCGGCGCTGACCCGGATGGCCATCATCGACGCGCCTGTTGGCCCGACGGCTTCGATTGCCCGCTGCCGATCGACGCGTCGGCCGATGAGCTTGTGCGGCTGAGCGCACGCCTGGCCCGCGCCTGCGACGCCGCTGGTGTTCGACCAATCCTCATCCGTGCGCGGCTAGTGTTCCCAGCCGAATTCAACGAGCTGACCGCTCGTTACGGGACAAAAGGCGCAGCCCTGTCGCACATCACCGTCGGATTGTTGCGCCAGGTTACGGACGCGACGCGCATGCTCGGTGAAACATCACTTACGTCCGCGCTTTCATCCCTGACACCCGACACCCGACACCTGTCCCCTGTCATCGCCGTCTGCGACAAACACGGCGGCCGCAACTACTACACGTCGCTGCTTCAGCACCACTTTTCCGAACATTGGATCGAGCCGGTGTTCGAAAGCGCGGCGGACAGCCGCTATGAATGGGGCCCACCCGAGTCGCGCGTTCGCGTTGCCTTCCGTATGAAAGGCGAAAGCTTCTTGCCCACGGCATTGGCCTCCATGACCGCCAAGTACCTGCGCGAACTGGCGATGCGGGCATTCAACGCGTTCTGGGCCGCGCACGTCCCCGACCTGCGCCCCACCGCCGGCTACCCGTCCGACTCACACCGCTTCCGCAGAGCAATCGCCGCGGCGCAACGCCAATTAGGCATCGACGACCACCTGCTGTGGCGAAACCGATGAATAGAAGCAGCGGAATAGATCGCAGAACCTCGACAAAATAGGTCTCAGGTGTCAGGTGTTGGAGCCTGACACCTAACACCTAACACCCGACACCTAACACCTGAGACCTTCCGATGTTCATCTACATCGCACGTCATGCCTGGGCCGGAGTGCGCGGCGACCCGCGCTGGCCGGACGATTCGCTGCGCGAGCTGACGCCTGAGGGAATCGATCGCTACACAAAGGTCGTGAAGGCTCTCGCCGCTCGCGGCTTGGCGCCGGCGCGCATCGCGACGAGTCCCTACACGCGCTGCCGCCAAACGGCCGAGATCATCGCGAAACACGTCCAAAGCCGGCCGAAAATCGACGAGCTGGAAGCACTGGAACCTGGATCGGACCTGCAGCCGTTGTTGGATTGGTCGCAAGCGCAGGGCGATGTCGACACCTGCTGGGTCGGTCACAGCCCGGACGTCGAACGCCTGGCCGCCGCGCTCATCGGAAATGAGAACGCCTGTGTCCGCTTCGCCAAAGGCGCCATCGCGTCGATCGGCTTCGATGACGAGGCAATCGCGGGCGCGGGTGAGCTTTACTGGCTGATCACGGCCAAGACGTTGGGAGTGTGACTAGGTGTCAGGTGTCAGGTGTCAGTGAACGGAAACCTGACACCTGACACCTGACACCTGACACCCGACACCTGACACCTATAAGAGGATCGGTAAGAAATGACAAGGACGTCAAAATACGACGCGATCGTAATCGGCGGCGGACACAACGGCCTCGTGTGCGCCGCGTATTTGGCCCGCGCGGGACGCAAGGTTTGTGTCCTGGAACGGCGACATGTCCTGGGCGGATGCGCAACAACCGAAGAACTTTGGCCCGGCTACAAAGTTTCCACCGCGGCCTACGTCATCAGTCTGTTCTTGCCGCAAATCATCCGCGAGCTGAAGCTCAAGGATTACGGCCTCACCATCCTGCCGCGGAATCCGTCGTCGTTCACGCCACTGCCCGACGGCCGCAGCCTGCTGCTCGGTCCCGACGCCGGCCTTTGTCGTCGCGAAATTTCGAAGTTCAGCGCGGCCGATGCCGAGGCATACCCGCGCTACAACGCGTTTCTCGAACGTGTGGCCCAAGTGCTTGAGCCCGTGCTCAGTCAGGCGGTCCCCGATCCGCTGCCGTTGCCCGAGAAATGGCGCGACATTGGCTTCGGAAAGCGACTTCGAGACCTCAAGAAGCTGTGGGGATTGCGGAGCGCGCTGGCCGAATTGGGCGATGACTTGCCGGCAACGGTCGAGCTGCTGACAGCCGCCGCGCGACCGATTCTGGATCGCTGGTTTGAAACCGACGTGCTGAAAGCCACGCTTGCCACCGACGCGATCATTGGCGCGTTTCTTGCAATCAGTTCGCCCGGAAGCGCGTATGTGCTGCTGCACCACGTCATGGGCGAAGCCGGCGGTGCGCGCGGCGTGTGGGGATACGTGCAAGGCGGCATGGGCGGATTGGCCGCATCGCTGGCCGGCGCTTGCCGCGATTTGGGCGTCGAAATCCGCCGCGAATCACCCGTCGAGCATATTCTCACGCATCGCGGCCGCGTTGCCGGCGTTCGCCTTGAAGACGGCACGCAAATCGACGCCGACATCGTCGCCTCCAGCGTCGACGCGCATCTCACGTTCGAGAAGTTTCTCGGGCCGGAGGAACTCCCAGATTTCTTCCGCGATGCGGTATCAAAGATCGACTACTCGTCCGCCTCCGCGAAAATCAATCTCGCGCTCGCCGAGCCTCCGCGATTTAAGTGCATCCCGGAAAGCGGCATCGGCCCACACCATCACGGCACGATGCACATCGGCCCCACGCTCGACTATTTGGAACGCGCCTACGACGACGCCAAATACGGCCGGCCCAGCGACCGACCGATTCTTGAGATGACAATGGCAACCAGCGTCGATCGCACGATCGCCCCGCCCGGAAAGCACCTGCTAAGCATCTTCGTGCAATACGCGCCGTACAAGCTGCGCGAGAGTAGTTGGGACGACATCAAAGAAAAGTTCGCCGATCGCTGCATCGAAACGCTGGCCGAGTACGCACCGAATGTGCCCGGCGCGATCGAACACCGCCAGGTTCTCTCGCCGCTCGATCTGGAGCGAACGTTCGGCATCACGGGCGGCAACATCATGCAAGGCGCCATGAGCCCGCACCAACTCTTCTGCTTCCGCCCCGTCGCCGGCTGGGCCGACCACCGCACACCGCTCCAAGGCCTCTACCTGTGCGGCGCCGCCAGCCACCCCGGCGGCGGCGTCCTCGGCGCCTGCGGCAAAAACGCCGCCGAGGAAATTTTGCGTGATTCGTAGCAGTTCACTTATCCTTCGCCACGACGATCTGCTTGGGATCAGTAGTGTCCGGCTATAAGTCGAACAGTTTCAGTTGGTTAGGGTCGGAGGATTCTGGAAACGGTTGATGTTTGGCGGTGAGGGCCTCAAACAGCG